>DASQTN010000370.1:0-3650 GCA_035641895.1 Chryseolinea sp.
GCTCACCGCTGACTTTAAATGATCTTTTAAGACTTCCGCATTGTTGATCTTGGCGACATCTTTCTCCTTTAAAATGTCACGGACTTTATCGAACGCTTGAAGTGTAAGACTTATCAACCCATCCGATACCTGCGCTTTTCCCTGTCGAACAAGATCATAAAGCGTTTCCAGTTGATGTGCCAGCTCACCAATATTTTCGAACCCAAACATATTGGCACCGCCCTTTATGGTATGCATCGTCCGAAACACTTGTTCGAGCGGTGCGGTAGCCTGAGGATTCGACTCGAGTTGCATGAGTCCTTCGTCCAGCTCATTGAGCAGGTCAAGGGCATCCTCTGCAAATCGCTTTTGGTTGCTATCCATTACGCATTGCGTTTTCTATTTGTGAAAAGAAGGTTTCTGAGCGATAAGGTTTTTTAATCCATGCGCTCAATCCTGCTTCTTTTGCGCTGCGCATTTTTTCAGGATTTGATTCAGTCGTTAGAAATACCACAGGGACCTTAGTGACCAATGGGTTTTCCTTTATTTTTTTTAACAGTTCGAAGCCCGTACAATCCGGCATGTTATAGTCGGTAAGCACCAGGCCGACAACGTTGGCTTTCTCAGTCAATACTTTATATGCATCATTGCCATTTGCAGCGCCTAACGTTTCATATCCTTTCCGTTGAAGTGTGTCACAAACGAAATCACGGATACTGGCAAAGTCATCAACAACTAAAATGGTTTTTTTCATGGGTTTGTATATTGTATTCGTTATGGCTAAACGTAATTTGATTTTGAAGTCGCTTGATTTATTTTAAGAGGCGGAAAGAAATACCTGTACTGATAAATGAATCGGGAGCAATGTCATTGAGTCCAAGACCCGCTGATATGTCCCACTGAACAACTGGCGTGATCTTAAATGTTAAGCCTCCGTCTATGCGATGATCCGCTTTGCTGTCTTCTGGAAAGAAGCCATAAGATTCTAAATAGGCGCCGATTTTGTCGGTAATTAAATAGCCAATTGAGAAGGTGTAAATGAATGTGGCATCGGGCGTTTCACCATTCCACTCAGCACCTAAATTATAGCTAAGAGAAAACTTGTCACTTAGAGTGTGCGCAAAAGTGAAACGGAAATCAGCAGCTGTGTAGTCTGGTGCGAATTCAGATGATCCTGTCTTAAGGTTGATGTGCCCAATAAAAGCTGCCTGGGGCCAAAATTTATTCTCGTCAGCGATTTTAATTTTTACTCCTAATGCCAATGGACTGGCACCATTGACTTTGTTAACGTTAGATTCATTGAGTTTGACGCGTTGTCCCAAATATTCCGAAATAACACGTAACTCAAAGTTTTTATTTATACCGTATTTAAGTAACGCTGTTGCATAGGTGTAATTGGTAATCTTAACATTTTCGACCACATCGTTTTCGATTGATGTACCTAATTCTACCTGAATACCACCGGTTGGTACTAATGAAGGTGCTTCGGTCTGATCCGGCCGATCGGTAACAATCTCAGGCTTTGTATCTTGAGCTAAAATTCGGACTCCTATTCCAAGGAAAATAAAAAACAGTAAAGACTTTTTCATGCATTAAAATTTGATTGACCAAATTTGAATGCTTCTGCCCTTTATTTATAGCCTGAATGATTATCTGGGAGTATAAATTGATTAAGTGTAACACCTAAATAGGTATTCGAACTTCAAGTCTGAATTTATCCTCTGCGATAAAAACCGATTCAATGGTGGTATTCAGTTGCTTCGCTAATTTTTTTGCCCCATAGTAATGAACCATTTGCGGGTACTTAACAAGATCAGTGTAAGAAAATGACGGATTTCTTGTGGCGATTAGTATTTCATCTGTCAATTTAAAGCCAACGGTGATAACGGTAATGCGTAACTGCTTTTCGGAACGTGTAAGTTTGAAATTGATTTTGCTGGGGATACTTTTTATCGGCAATGACAACGTGTGCAAAAGAATATTATCAAGTAATTCGGAAATAATATCTTCTCGAACAGCTGAAAGAGTCCCTTTAGGCGACGAAAAATTAAACTCGAGAAAGTCTACAAAAGCGTTTTTCTCAATAATCTTCCGTAGTCTCGTTTCTATTGTGTGAAAAATTATTTCGTCGTTGGCGTTGTTTTCTTCTTTATAGTATTGGGCCATGTAAGCGAGCTGAAACAATCGTTCGTCCAAAACATTGGCATGCGAATCAACCAACTGAATAAGCCTGTCTAGTTCGTCGTTGTTTTCGCGAATCTTGATAAGGTCAATTAAGCCTTTAATAGTTGCCAATGGCCCTCTCAGATCGTGCGCAGCTCGGTAAATAAATTGATCTATCTCAATCCTGGTATTTTCGGGATTTTCGATAGTTGCCACCACCTCAGTTTTTTTGACGATCAGAATTATCTTGTTATTGATGTCACTTATAAGACCCAGATAAAATCCCGATATGCAAGCGACAATTTTTGCGTTTTCCTTTGTCCGGAGCACATACCTTTTCTCACCTGAAAATCCAGTGGCCAAATCTTTCTGTAGGGAAGCAACAAGACAGCTGTCATCGACGAGACAATTGATGTCTTTTTCGAAAAGTTCGTTTCGGTTATAACCAAGTAAGTCCAAAACATTTTGATTGATTCCTTTTATAATGAAATGGTTATCAATTATAATGGAGTCCATCACAATGGTAGATAACATCTCCTGAATGTTATCTGTACCAATTAAAAAAGGACCATCACTTATCATCTGCGTCAGCGATTTCGTTTGCAATTTTAGCGAATTCATTGGTGTGCATACATAACAAATGAGTAAGTGGGCGGAATTCTGAGTACTCGGAAAATCAGCGTTAAGGTGTTGGAAGAAGATAATGTGATCCGGTCCGTTAGAACAGTTGAGTTTTTACACAAAAAACCGATGTTGGGCCAAATTTTCTCTATTAAAAGCAAAATTTGAGACTGTATTGTTGCCTTCTGACGAAAAATGTAATTGGATTTGCTCTATATTTAAATGTCTCAACGACATTTACTATGACGATAGACGATCAGCAACAACTCTTTATAAAGATGGCGATTGATGCCTGGAATATTCAGATCGAAAGAACAAACAAATTGTTTAATTCTCTTTCGGATGACGACTTAAAGCAACAAGTTGCGCCAGGAAGGAATAGCGGTGTCTATTTGTTAGGACATCTTACTGCTGTACATGATGCTTTATTTTCGCTGTTGGGCTTGGGAGAAAGATTGTGCCCGCACCTCGATGAGATTTTTGTAAAAAATCCTGATAGATCGGGGCTTCAACAACCAGAGACAAAACAATTGCGAAATTATTGGAACGAAGTGAACGGAAAATTAGGCAATCATTTCAACAACTTTTCAGTCCAGGAGTGGTTTCAAAAACATACCGCGATTTCTGATATCGATTTTCAAAAAGAGCCTTATCGTAACAGACTAAATGTGTTGCTAAATCGAACAGCTCATTTGGCTAATCATTTGGGGCAACTGATATTTCTGAAGAAATAATTCTGCGCTAAAAAATTTCGTAGGCAATTGGCTTGTAAGAGAAGTTATTTGACATCCCTGCAGAACAAGCAGTCATTCCTACAATCAAATCCATTTTAGCTTCAAGGATAACAAAGTCACCTGCCTTGCTTTTCGGTGGCAGGACCGTCAGCT
>DASQTN010000371.1:0-5329 GCA_035641895.1 Chryseolinea sp.
TTATCATCGGGGGTTCGTCGCTTTACGACGCGACCATATACACCCAGAAAGTCAATGGTTCTTTTACCATGTCATCCATCGTCAAAACAGCTGAAAAAAAATCTGAAGATGAAGGCATGTTGCTTTTTGATGCAGACAATGACCAGGATCTTGATCTTTACGTCGTAAGTGGAAGTTATGAAGGAGACGCTGACGTTGACCGATACGAAGATCGATTGTACCTGAATGATGGAAAGGGTAAATTTACGCGTACTGACAATTCATTGCCTTCAACAGGTGCAAGCGGCTCATGCGTAAGAGCAACTGACTTTGATGGTGATGGTGACCTCGACATATTTGTGGGTGGCCGAGTAGTTGTAGGCTCCTATCCACTCTCCCCGGAAAGTTATTTGCTTCGTAATGACAGGGGTAAATTCTCAAATGTCACAGAACAACTTTGTCGCGATCTGAAGTATGCGGGAATGATAACCGATGCTCTTTGGACGGACTTTGATGGAGATGGAAAAACTGATTTGATTGTGGTTGGTGAATTTATGGTTGTGACGCCTTTCAAAAACACAGGTGGCAAATTTGTTCGTGTCAATAACTCAGGTTTTGAAAAATATTCGGGATGGTGGAATAGCATTGCCGGTGGTGATTTTGATAAGGATGGTGACGTCGACTACCTGCTTGGAAATCTTGGATTAAACAATTATTACAATATATCAGAGCAGCAGCCGCTAAGAGTATACGCAAAGGATTTCGATCAGAACGAGAGCACCGATGCAATTTTAAGCTGTTATTTTAAATCTGAAGCGGGAGACATGCTTGAATATCCCGTTCATTTTTGGGATGAATTGAATGCACAGAGTCCTAAATTCCGAAATCAATTTAGCAGCTATAAGCAATATGGACGAGTGACCCTGGAAGATTTGTTAAAGCCTTATGATACTACAGGAATGTTAGTACTAAAGGCCAATTATGCGGAAAGCAGTTATGCCGAAAATAAAGGAAATGGAAAATTTTTAGTTAAACCATTACCAAAGCTAGTGCAACGATCGCCAGTAAATGGGATTGTGGTAGTGGATGTAAATTTTGATGGAAATCTTGATGCATTCATGATTGGAAACGACCATGGTAATGAAGTTTTTTCCGGTAAATACGACGCAGGTACAGGTATCGTTTTACTTGGTGATGGCAGTGGAAATTTTAACGCAATACCTTCTGTTGAAAGTGGTTTCAAAGTCGATGGAGATGCAAAAGCTTTAGCGAAGTTAAAAAATGGCGCAGACGAGGAGCTGTTTATTGCCACACAGAATCTTGACAGTGTCCGGGTCTTCAAGATCCACGAAAAACCGAAAGTCACGCGATCGTTTCAGGCGCTTCCCATGGATAGCTATGCAGAACTCCATCATGAAAACGGTGCTTTGGAAAGGGTTGAATTTTATTACGGTTCTGGATACCTGTCCCAATCCACAAGAAGTATTATTGTGCCCTCTACCGTAACATCAATGAAAATTTACGATTACAGCGGAAACCAAAGAAATTTAGAGTATAGTCAACTAGCTTTGGAGAAAAAATAAGTAGATATCTCAAAATCGTATTCATCTTGAAGTTTACAAAGCGCACCTGTCTTTATTGCATTGTTTTAAGTCTGACTTTTTTTCACTGTACGTCGCCTCAAAAACAGTTTACAGATATCCCGGCCGAGGAAGTCGGATTAAATTTTCGAAATGATATTGTTGAGACTCAGCATACAAATATCATGACGTATGAGTATTCATACAATGGCGCAGGAGTAGCTGCTGGTGACATAAATAATGACGGGTTAGCTGATCTTTACTTTTCAGGGAATTCTGTTCCCAATAAATTATTTGCTAATAAAGGCAACTGGCGTTTCGAAGACGTTACAACGGCATCGCAGACTGCAGGCAGAACCGGTTGGAAAACGGGCGTTACGATGGCCGATGTAAACGGAGATGGTTGGTTAGATATTTATGTATGCTATTCGGGTAACGCTCCGAGTGAAGGGTATAATTTGCCAATCGTCAAAAACTACGCTAATCGGTCAAATCAGCTTTTTATTAATAGTGGGTGTGAGCCGGGAGGCGTGCCGACATTCACAGACCGAGCCAAAGAATATGGTCTGGACGCTCTCGGTACATTTTCAACGCAAGCTTATTTTTTTGACTATGATGTTGATGGGGACCTTGATATGTTTCTCGTCAATCATGCCAATATGTTTTACGCCGCTTTCTTCAATACGAAACGCCTCAGAAATTTACGCCATCCATATTTCGGAAATCAGCTTTATCGCAATGACACAAACGGTGATAAAATTTCATTTACTGATGTAAGTAAGGAAGCAGGGTTTCATGGCAGTGGTTTGAACTTTGGCCTTAGTGCTGCGATCAGTGACTTGAACTTTGACAATTGGCCTGATATTTATGTAACCAACGATTACGAAGAACAAGATTTTTGCTACATCAATAATCGCGATGGAACCTTTCGCGAAGAATCGCATACCATGTTCGGTCACCTTTCCAAATTCGGCATGGGATCGGATATCGCTGACATGAACAACGATGGACTGCAAGATCTTCTCGTGCTCGACATGTTGCCAGAAGACAATCGCCGTCAGAAATTATTGAAAGGACCCGATGAATACGATCGTTATACTGTCGCTGTAGACAGTGGATATCACCATCAGTATATGCGCAACACTCTTCAGCTTAACAGAGGATTTGCATCCGACACGCTTCCAAGGTTTAGCGAGATCGGACAACTCGCTGGAATATCAAACACAGATTGGAGCTGGTCGCCTTTTTTTGTAGATGTCGACAATGACGGATTAAAAGATATCTTTATCACGAACGGATATCTTCGTGATTTTACCAATCTCGATTTTATGAAGTATACCAGCACCGTTTACAACGAAGCTAAAGTCGCGAATAAGCAGATAGATTATCTGAACATCATTCAGCAATTACCGACGACTCGTATAAAAAACTATGTATTCAAAAATGTGCACGGGCTTCGATTTGAAAATGTGACTGACTCCTGGGGATTAACGCGAGAGGCTGTATCTAATGGTGCCGCCTATGCCGATTTAGATAACGATGGGGATTATGATCTCATCACAAACAATTTGAATGATAATATTAGCGTGTTGAAAAACAATCAAAACGCAATACAAAAAAATAACTTCGTCAAGATTAAGCTTACTGGAAAGGCGCCTAACACGTTTGGGATAGGCGCCAAAGTTCGGATTACTACGGACTCAGCGACCATATTTCAAGAGGTCTTTTTTACGCGAGGATATGCTTCGAGCGTTGAACCATTGTTGTTGGTGGGCATAGGAAAGTCAACAGTGATAAAGAAAATTGAAGTGCTCTGGCCGGGAGGATTAGAATCGACGTTGAGTGACGTGAAGCCTAACCAAGTCGTAGAAATAAAGCAAACAGGAGCTGCGCAGGCAAAAAAAGAATCGTGGGCTGCCTCGCCGAATAAAATTATTTTGCAGGACGTTACAAAAGAGTCTGGGCTGAACTTTCGACATAAAGAAAACAATTTTATTGACTTTAAAATGCAACGCCTGCTCCACTACCAGCTTTCCAGGTTGGGCGGCAAGCTGGCAAAAGGTGATGTAAATAAAGATGGAAATGACGATGTCTTTTTTGGAGGAGCTGTTGGTCACTCGGGGGAGCTTTTTTTAGGGCAGGATGACGGGACGTTCGTGAGTACCTCGAAGCAACCGTGGGAATCGGATTCGCTGAGTGAAGATCTCGATGCATTGTTTTTTGATGCCGACAGCGATGGAGATGATGACCTCTACGTGGTTAGCGGAGGAAGTGAATACATTCCGGGCGCTCCATTATATCAGGACAGGCTTTACACCAACAATGGAAAGGGCTCTTTCAGTAAAACAACGAATAGCCTTCCCGTTGAGGCAACCAGTGGAAGTTGTGCCGCGGCTGCTGATTTTGACAAGGACGGTGATCTGGATCTATTTATGGGCGGCAGACATTCCCCGGCAAACTATGCCGTGATTCCAAGGAGCTTCATTTTGCAAAATAATTCTGATAAAGCGAACACCAAGTTTGCTGATGTTACAAATCAAGTGAATGCTGAATTGTCTAACATTGGAATGGTTACCGCTGCTTTATGGACTGATTTTAATAACGATAGCTGGCCCGATTTAATCGTCGTTGGAGAATGGATGCCAATACGGATTTTTCAAAATGAAAAAGGCAAATTGGTATTGCGCGAAGACCTAGTTCAACAGCCTAAGAATAGCGGTTGGTGGTGTAGTATTTTTTCTGCTGATATAGATGAGGATGGCGACGAGGATTATTTTTTAGGCAATGCGGGATCAAATCTTCAATTTAAACCGACCGAGCAGGAACCAATCGAATTGACAGCGGGGGATTTTAACAATGATGCTGTACTCGACCCGATTATAACATACTATATAGACGGGAAAGCTTATCCCATGGCGAGCCGCGATGAACTATTGGATCAAATAGGTTCGTTACGTAAGAAATTCATCAAGTACGAAGATTACGCTAATGCTACGATTCAAGATATTGCTACGAAAGAACAATTGGAAAAATCGTATCGGTTCAAGGCCACAACACTTCAATCTTGCTGGTTGGAGAATATGGACGGCAAGAGATTTAACGTAAAATTATTGCCTGATATCGCGCAAGTCTCACCTATAAATGGATTTTTGGTAGACGATTTCGATGGTAATGGACAAAAGGACCTTTTGGCTGCTGGAAATTTCTTTCCATTCAAATCGCAATTGGGTAAAAGTGATGCATCTACGGGGCTTATACTTAAATACGAGAAGGGTGATCTTTTCCAAGCTGAGGTGTCTTCAAACGTTTGGCTCACCGGCGATATTCGCGATGTGGCGCTGCTGAAATTCAAAAATGGAGAACGACGTGTAATCGTCTCGAGAAATAATGATTCAGCAAGTGTCCTGTCGGTAAAAGATTGACCTTCGTTCAATGTCGTAACATTCCAATTAAAATCCCCGGACCTCTCAAAATCTTTTGAAGTGCTGATTAAAACTTAGTCAGGAAAATTGGTGTCAGTGCATCTTGCTTACTGGCAAGGTATTTTTTTACATTCGTGTATTCGAGGGAAGAATGAGATTCTGTTGGAAACGGATACAGCATCGAAAACCTTCCTTTAAAAATTTCGAAGATATACCAGATCTTTCAAAAAAATATATATTGTGCGATCACAAACGTTGTGTGAATAATTTGACGTCGCATAGTACCCGGCTTCTCGTATAGGGAGCGAGTATATCCAATCACATATCCAAGAACCCTAAATCTTCGAC
>DASQTN010000372.1:0-3338 GCA_035641895.1 Chryseolinea sp.
GTTAAAATTCGTGTTGAACAAAATAAAAATTATCTAAAACAAATGATCTCGAAAGTCCAGCAAGAAATTAAAGACTTAGAAGAATTGAAGAAAAGGATTTACAACGGTGATTTTTTTGCGAATACAAACGGTAATGTGAGCTTTGATCCGACAACGGTTAACTCAAAGATTATAGATCTAACTAAAGAAAAAATAACCCTCGAAAATTCTTTAGAAGTAGCCAATAGCGTTCAGGTAATTGAGGGTTTTACAACATTTGAGAAACCAATTAGACCAAAACGATCAATTTCGCTCTCTGCAGGCGCTACCTTAGGATTAATTTTCGCAGGAATTTTCATTGGTTTCAAAATTATTAGAAAGACGCTACAACTTGCAGACGCGGCCAAGCAAACCCCATGATCCTCACCCTCATCCAAAAGGAATTCATTTTGGAGCTGCGCCGGAAAGCTGTCATTTCAGGCATTACCCTATATCTGGTAAGCATTATTTTTATCTGTTACCTCACCTTCAGCCTCCGTCAAAGTACTGTCAATGAAGCCACCTGGTCGGCCTTATTCTGGCTTTCAATTCTCTTCGCCAATGTAAATGGCATTGCAAAAAGCTTTATCGGAGAGAAAAAAGGACTATTAATTTATTACTACTCCATTGCCAGTCCGCAGGCGATAATAATTTCAAAAATTATTTACAACGTTATCCTAAGCTTCATTCTTGCATTGATGGGGTACTGGCTTTTCTCGCTGTTCATAGACAACCCGTTACAAGATGTAGGTCTTTTTATGCTAACCTTGCTGCTGAGTTCCTTTGGATTCTCCGCTTGCCTGAGTTTGATTTCAGCTATTGCTTCAAAAACCAATAACAGCAATATCCTGATGGCGGTGTTGAGCTTTCCAGTTATTATCGTGCTGCTGCTTCTAGCCATTAAAATAACCAAGAATGCGCTCGACGGATTGGCCTTCTCCGACAGCCGCGATGAACTTTTGAATTTGCTGGCGATAAATTGCATAATGGTGGCATTGGCATACCTGCTATTCCCCTATATTTGGCGCAGTTAATTTTGTTTATTTCTGCTTAAAAGACCTGCATTTAGGATGAAAACCTGGGTCAAAATTCTCGCGATTAGTTTGTTGTTGTATGTACACGTTGGAGGATTACTCTTTGATGTTCCCCGGCTAAACATTCTCAATGAAACCGTTAGGGCGTTATATTTCCACGTGCCAATGTGGTTTGGAATGGTGCTTCTGTTTGGCTTTTCAGTTTATTATGCCCTGCGATATTTGCGGAATCCGACGTCAGATTATGATATCAGGTCGGTCGAGTATGCAAACGTTGGGTTGGTCTTTGGCGTATTGGGCATGATTACAGGCATGCTATGGGCAAATTATACGTGGGGTTCGCCCTGGCATGGAGATCCGAAACAAAATGGGGCGGCGATCGCTTTGCTGGTCTATCTCGCCTACTTCGTACTTAGAAGTTCAATTCAAAATGAGGAACAAAAAGCCAGATTGAGCGCTGTCTACAACATTTTTGCCTTTGCGGCGATGATCCCTTTAATTTTTATTATTCCACGACTCACAAGTTCTATGCATCCTGGAAGTGGAGGCAATCCCGGCTTCAACATGTATGACCTGGATAGTAAAATGCGGCTCGTGTTTTATCCGGCTGTAATGGGATGGTTCCTGATTGGAATCTGGATTGTGTTGTTAAGGGTTAAAATGCGCGAACTGGAAGAAAAAATACTGGATATCGAACATGAATAAATTCATTAAAACGATCGTCGCATTTTTTATTATGGCCCCTGTTTTTGGCCAGAATCAGGTTGAAATGGCGGATAACCTCCGGTCGGAGGGCAAAATTTATGTCGTGGTCGCTATCGTTCTGATCGTGCTCGCCGGTCTCATTTTATATCTTTTTTTATTGGATAAAAAGATCAAAAAACTGGAGAAATTGGTTTCAGATAAAAAAAGGCAAACCAATTAAAGATAACTTCTGTTTTTCATACAATTCCCTGACTTTTTTCAGGGTTTTGTACCTAAGTTTGCCGTATTATTTTCGAATAGTATCATGAAGAAATCGCATATATTCTTATTGATCGTTATTGCAATCGCCATCGGTATTATTGTTTCAACTGCTGATGACGCCAGCACATACGTAGGGTTTAGCGAAGCCTGGGCGATGTCAACATCGGGAAACAACAAAGAAATTCATGTGGTGGGACAACTGAAGAAAGATCCAAATGGGCACATCATTGGCATCCGGGACGGCGATGATAAGGTTTCGTTTTCGTTTATCATGGTGGATGACGAAGGCAAGGAACAACAGGTCAATTATGGTCAGCCCATGCCTCCGGATTTTACCCGGTCTGAAAAAGTAGTGGTCATAGGAAGCTACAAAGGCGATGTCTTTAATGCGTCCAAGATCATTCTAAAATGTCCATCGAAATATCAGGAAGAAAATATAAATGCCTGAATCGATTCTTGGGACTACATTCACTCACACTTAACCCACGCACACATAAGCTGACAGCTGACAGCTGAAAACTGAAAGCTCTTTAAACCTCTTTCACGCATGCATTATCTCGTTGGTGACTTAGGTCACCTTTTTGTTATTACATCGTTTATCACGGCAGTGGTTTCGTCTTTTGCCTATCTAAAGGCAACTACAACTTTAGATTTGCAGAAACAAGAAGCCTGGCGCTGGAATGGGATGATCAGCTTCTATATTCACGCCGCGTCTGTACTGGGTATTTGCATCACGCTTTTTGTAATTATTTCTCAGCACTATTTTGAATACCACTACGCTTACAATTATTCTGACCGAAAACTTCCTAGCTATTATCTGATATCTACATTTTGGAATGGACAGGAAGGAAGTTTCTTGTTGTGGATGTTCTGGCACGCGATACTTGGTATAATCTTAATTCTTACCAATAAATTTTGGGAAGCACCAGTGATGACGGTTTTCTGTCTAGTGCAAGCGTTCCTGGCTTCTATGATTTTGGGTGTGGTGATTCCCGGCCTCGACTTTAAGATCGGCAGCTCGCCATTTATTTTATTACGCGAGGCTATGCAGGATGCTCCCATATTTCAGGCGCAACCCGAGTTTATTCCCAAGGATGGTCAAGGATTAAATCCCTTACTTCAAAATTATTGGATGGTCATTCATCCCCCGACTCTGTTCCTCGGTTTTGCATTAACTGTAGTTCCTTTCTCGTATTGCATTGCAGGGTTATGGTTAAAAAAATACAGTGATTGGATTCGGCCCGCACTTCCCTGGACTTTGGTTGGAGGAAGCATTCTGGGACTGGGAATCTTGATGGGCGGATATTGGGCTTATGAAAC
>DASQTN010000373.1:0-6334 GCA_035641895.1 Chryseolinea sp.
CATGCTATTACCCGGCGCAAACATCTGCTTGCGATAGACAAACTATTAATTCAAAAAGTTTCTTGCCCAAATTTGTAACGAGCTCCGTTCAGTGGTTTTTGGCTCTCAGTATTTATCTCCTTGCCAGTAACATTAGTGCGCAGCCTTACGAAAACCTCAACGAACTGAAAGGATATAAGACAGAGACCTATTTTAGTTCGGGCGCCGAGGCTAAGGCGAAGCGAATGGCAACACAACTTGACCGGGTAATGTCATTCTACAATCAACATCTCGGCTTTACCCCTTCTGTAACATTGTTAATACTTTCTCCCAAGGACTGGAGCAATTACACGAAGTTTCCTTTTTACGGAATGCCACATTATACCAGCAATAAAACGCTTGTTGTCGCATCAGAGGACAATGACTATTGGAAAAGTATGCTTCCACCGTTGGACAAAATACCAAAAGAATATGCGCAGGCATTTGCCGAAACATACTCGGATCAAAATAATCAATTGACGATGGAACCTTTTTTTGACCTTTTAGCGGTTCATGAACTAGGCCATGCCTATCATAATCAGGGAGGTTTGGTTATGCAACGTAAATGGATGGGTGAGTTATTTTGCAATCTACTTCTTCACAGTTACATCGCTGAAACTGAACCCGAGCTTTTGAAGGCGCTGACGATTTTTCCTAAAATGGTCGTAGCGACCACAGACAAATCCTCGCTCAAGTATACCACACTTGAAGATTTGGAAACATACTATAATGAGATAGGACCCAAATACCCACAGAATTATGGCTGGTACCAATGCCGGTGGCATATAGCAGCGGGAAAAATATACGATAGCAGCAAAATGAAAGGAATTGAAAACTTATGGAGCACGTTAAAAAGCCAAAGAGAAATCTTAAATGACGCTCACTTTGCCGAGTTGTTAGCTTCAAAGGTTCATCAAAGCGTAGCCGATGTCCAATTGAAATGGAATGAAGCCGATTGATATTTGGCTTGAAAGATTCCAATATCGTTAGCGTCGATAAGCACTTAGGAGGCTGGCAGACTGCGGACTCAAACAAGAGACATAACGTTACGGGTATCCAATTTAATATTGGATTTTCCTCCAATTTTTGTGACCTTACTACGTGTCCGTAAACGGCTAGATATGTTCACAGAAGGACATGTGTCCAAAACAATCCTTTCGTTTTTCGGATTCAGATGCAGCCAGTTGCAAGGAAATAACCAATATCCCCGCTGAAAGCCAGCTGGACCGATATTTGTCAACGCGACCATGCTCCGGCTGCCAATAAACGCGGATTTTATGATCGCTCATATTTTACAACGTACCTATCGCAGTTTTACAAAAGACAAGTTCTTCACTTCACTCAATATCGTTGGGCTGGCCGTTGGCATGTTGGTGTTTCTGCTAATAGCGCTATATGTTAGATTCGAAAGGAGCTACGAAAACTTCGTTCCAAACGCGTCAGAAATTTATCGCGTTGATTTGCGCGCCCAAGTAAATAACGAAGCTGTTATTTCAAGCGCAGAAAATTATCCCGCCGTTGGTCCGGCACTGGTTAACGAATTACCGGAGATCGTCAGCTATGCCAGATTGTATAATCTCGGTTATAAAAATAATGTGATAATTACCAACGATGAAACTACTGAGCCGATAGCGTTCAAACACAGAAGATTTCTCTATGCGGACTCGGCGTTTCTTCCAATGATGGGGTATCAATTGATACACGGCGACGTCAATACAGCACTAACCGATCCCAACACAGCCGTGATTACGGAGCATTATGCGCAGCTTTATTTTGGTAGCGTTAATGCCATTGGCAAAACGTTGCATATGCAGGATGATGACAACAATAATGAGTTGGCTACTGTAACTGGTGTCATCAAAGAAGTACCTCAAAATACGCACTTGAAGTTTGATGTACTTTTTTCGTATAAGACATTATTCGGAAGGACACGCCCGCAGCAACCTGATTACGGTATAGAGCGGTACGAACGTAGCTGGCAACGAAACGACATGTACACTTTTATTCAGGTGCGTCCGGGAACCGACATAAAGGCACTTGAATCGAAGTTTCAGGAGATTGTTTCTAAATATAAACCCGATTTAAAAGAACGAAATGCGCAAGACGTTTTGACTCTTACGTCGCTTCCTTCGATCCATTTATCGTCACACCTGTCCGACGAACCTGAAATGAATGGCAGCGCAAGTAACGTTTCCTTCCTGGGCATCATCGGTATTTTTGTGCTCGCCATTGCCTGGATCAATTATATCAATCTGGCTACAGCCAAGGCGATGGAACGTGCAAAGGAAGTTGGCGTACAGAAAGTAATGGGTGCCACAAAGGTTCAACTGATAAAGTATTTTCTGATCGAAGCGTCCCTGTTGAATCTGATCTCCCTTTTGATCGCATTCGCACTCGTGGGTATAACCTTGCCATATTTTAATTCTCTCTCCGGCTTATCACTTCACATTGAGTATGTGATGCATCCCGAGTTTCTCTTGCTAGGATTATGCCTTTGGGCAGCTGGCACTATTTTTTCTGGTTTTTATCCGGCTATGGTGCTGTCGTCTTTCAGCCCTGCAAGTGCATTGAAGGGAAAGTTGTCGAACCTTACACACGGCATTTTTTTCAGACGGGCACTCGTGGTGTTTCAGTTTGTGGCATCTGTATCGCTAGTATCAGGTACGATCATCGTGTACGATCAGCTTGACTTTATGATGAAGCAAGATCTTGGTATGGATATAAACCAGGTGTTGATTGTGGAACGTCCGGGCATCGGGCCCTATCGGCCAGGCTTCGCGTCATCAATCGATGTTTTTCGTAACGAGGTTAAAAAGAATCCCGGTATAGAATCCGTAAGCCTTTCAGCAAACATTCCGGGTATGCAAAGGGAGTTTTCAGTCATGGTAAAACCCTATGGCAGTACAGATGATAAATTGGTGTCCATCAAAATAAATGCGATGGATTACGAATTTATGGATGTATTTAAAATGAACATGATTGCGGGCAGACCTTTTATGGAGTCCCATACACAGGATCCTGATACATCGATCATTATCACCGAATCCACGGCACGGCTACTCGGCTATGAGAAAAATGCCGAAGCTGTCGGGCAAACAGTGACCGTTCCTTCATTTGAATGGAGTCCAGTGATTGTGGGAGTTGTAAATGACTACCATCAGGTTTCGTTAAAGGAGCCTTTAAAGCCGACATTTTTTGTCTGTAACAAATACGATGGTGAATATTTTGCTATGCGCATAAAGACGTCCGACCTAAAAGGAACTGTCGAGCATATTAGGACAGCATGGGATAGAACGTTTCCTGGAAATCCTTTCGAATACTTCTTCTTGGATGACTATTTTAATCAGCAATACAAACATGACCGACAATTTGGTGCATTCTTTTCGACGTTTGCTGCGCTGGCCTTGTTCATTGGGTGTCTTGGCCTTCTAGGATTATCGGCTTACGCGGCGTCACAACGCACTAAAGAAATAGGGATCCGAAAAGTTCTAGGTTCGACAGAAGGGGGGATTTTTCTTCTCTTATCAAAAGAGTATATAAAACTTATCGCGCTGGCGATTATTATATCTGTTCCGTTGGTGTATCTTATCATGAACCGCTGGATTGAAAGTTTTACATACAGGATATCGATCAGTGAAATGGTATTTATAATAGCGGGTGGAGCTGTCTTCCTACTTTCACTGTCGATGGTAAGTTTTCAGACGTGGCGCGCTGCCCGTGCTAATCCTGTAGATTCAATCCGACATGAGTAAAGGTGCACTTGTGCACTTTTAGACACGCTTATTGCTACGAAGCCAAGACGCAATTTCATGCAAGATTTTTTGAAAGTTATTACTATAAAACATAAGCCTACTTTAATTAAGAACTTTACGGAATTTCCAAGCCAGACAATTAATTGAATTCGATACCTATTTGAGAATTGCAAACTTCAAGCGAACAATCATGATTAGCTTCGGTCAAGGCGTCTGAAAACGCGTTGGAGTGCAAAGCAATTTTATTCCCCAGATAAGTATTAACAGTCGAGCACAATACATTTCTATCCAATAATTCCTAAATACTACATTGACAATTTAACATCGAATATCCCCTCCGTTGCCGATTCATATTTAATTTTTAGAATACGGTTGCGGGAATCGTTCGCGGTGATTAATTATTACATCACCTATGATTATTGTTGGGGATTGTGAAACTTCGCAGTGTGAACGCCGTAAAGGATTGACGAGAGGTGATATGAAAGATGATCCGATCTTTCAACTGTTAGTATCAAAAGAAAGTTTATTAGGGTATCTGATATACTGACAGAATTTTTTAAACCACTTCGGCTCCAACGCCATTTTTTATATTAAAGACAATGAACTGGACAACATTATACATTACTGGAAGACCAAATTTTCAAGCGGAGGTACGTAAAAAGATCGAGAACTCGAGCCTCGATATCATACCTGGCTACGTTGACAATACGACTGCTTCCGTTACTCATGACCTTTACTGGCTTAATGATCAGACCGAATTACAAGAAATGAAAGAGGCCGTCGGTGGTAAACTGGTTTGGAAATACAGGTTGAGATTCTATGCAAGCCTTGAGGCTTTTCTCCAGTCGCAAGACACCGCAGCGAAAGCGGCTGAACTCACTCAAGATGACCTTGACCTTATGGCCCACATGCGCGAAATAGCGTAACCGCAGGTCGGCAAATTCGATCTCGCCGAATCGGCTGCAATTTTTTAAAATCTCAAATTCTCATTTCGTCGTTAATTTCCAAGTTGGCGTCACCATAATCGCTGATGCACTAAATATCGTCTGTAAGAGCGAAATCCCTGCAGGAGTTTATAAGGCAGCGCATAATTGACTTGGCAGTGACAGAGTCCTTATTTGACAAGTAAAGGCTTGATGCAAGAAAATGCATTGTCGATTTCCGAAACTGGTCGTTGATGACGAATGTCATCGCGTGCAGGGATGTCTGTCATAATCGCGTTTATAATATTTATGATACTTTGCGGGGGAGGACTGTTGAATTGCATTATATGCTGATTTTGCATGATTCTGCGAACTCATTGAGCTGCGCATTACTAAAACCAAACCAAACCAAATCGTCATGAGAGATTTTACCCGTTTTCTAATTACGTTATGTACATGTTGTCTGTTCGCGGTTTTGCCCCAAACTACATTTGCACAACCCGGTGACCCGTCCACTTTGCCGATTCCAATTATCGAATTAAGTTTCGATGAAGCCAACGGCGCCACGCCGGTGAATACAGGAACTGCAAGTGCTACCTTTGTACGTTCTAATGTGAACCCTGTCACCGCTATGAATGCGCCCTTGCAGGGTGGTAATGGAAGCGCGTTGGATTTTGGCACAACACCAGCAAACTATTTTGTTGAAAGCGCTACACCAATTGCAGAGTTGAAGAATTTATCTGCGTTCACAATTACGGGATGGGTAAATGCAAAATCCAACGTAGCGGGTAGCGGTGGTAATAGAATCGTCTCGTGGATAAACAACGGAGGAGATGGAGTTGATCTCGTCATGGAGAGCAATGGGCGCCTTCGGCTAGGAGTTGACAGTTGGCCTGATTGGTCCATCGCATACACAGCCAATGGACGAATTACGGTTGACCCGCAAGGAGGGTCCGACAACTGGATTTTTTTTGCTGTAACATACGCTGCTAACAGTGGGGAGGTGCTATGGTATATTGGAAATAACAGCGGCACTTTAATACCTGATGGCGGCGCCATTCTGCAAGCAGGTGTTGTTGGATCGAATATAGCAAAACTCGCCATTGGCGCTTTCAATAGCGCGACGCGATCTCCGGCAACATATGACCGGATGTTTCGTGGGTCAATAGATGACATACGTATCTATGGTTCGGTACTAAGCTTTGATGACCTCGAAACAATATTTTCATTTAACGAAGACACAACTCCCCCTGATAAAATAACAGACCTTAGAATAGTTAACACCACGCCGACCTCTCTTACGGCCGAGTGGACGACGCCATCAAATTCCGGCGTTACTAGATACGACTTTATCACCTATGATTTGACCAATGGGCCACAGACAGCAACTGCGCTCGGCCTCGTCAATACGTTTACGCTTACGCACCTGCTTCCTGGCTCTACGCAGAAAGTCATTCTAACCGCATTCGACGCTGCCGGAAATTCTTATACAAAGGAGGTGACCGCTACACTCCCATTTGAACAACAGGCTGACAATACTTTAGTGAGCTTAAGTTTTAATGAACCGAATCTTACTTTCCAGAACGCAGGCTCAGCACCTGCCAGCTTTGTGCGTTCTGCCGCTATACCCACTTCTAACGC
>DASQTN010000374.1:0-4339 GCA_035641895.1 Chryseolinea sp.
AAAGTGATATATGCCATCGTCTCCAAAATTCTCCAATGTCCCGGGAGAAATATGGGAAGGCGAAATTCTGAAGTAGTTCTACACCAAATAATCTTGCCGTACCGAGTGCGATATCAGAGTATCCCGAAAAATCACCATATATCTGAAACGCAAAGAAGATGGCGCCCAGGAGCAAAGTACTTCCCGAATATTGATCTGAGTTATTAAAGATTAAGTTCGCATAAGTCGCACAATTATCCGCGATAACGATTTTCTTAAAAAGTCCCCACAGGATTTGTCTCAACCCGTCAACGGATTGCAAATAATTAAATTGACGCTCATGCTTTAATTGCGGCAGCAAATGTGTAGCTCGTTCGATCGGACCCGCTACAAGGAGCGGGAAGAAACTTACAAAAAGTGCGTAAGTGACGAAATTATATTCCGGTTTTATCCTGTTGTAGTAAATGTCAATTACATATGACAACCCGTGAAACGTATAGAATGAAATTCCTACCGGAAGGATAAGCTGAAGGGAGGATGGCTGAATGTTTATCCCCGTGTCTATTAAACTGTCGATAAAAAAATTATAATATTTAAAGAATGCAAGGAATCCAAGATTAATAGTCACACTCGTCCAAAGCCATACCTTTTTAAATTTCTTACTATGCGCGTTATAAATTTTAATGCCAGAGCAATAGTCAAGAAGCGTAGAGAAAAACAATAGGAAAAGAAAGCGCCAATCCCACCAGCCATAAAATAAATAGCTTGAAAGGATCAGTAGAACATTCTGGAACCTCAGTTTTCTAAACACAAACCAATACAGAATGAAAACGATAGGCAGAAAAATCGCAAAGTCGATCGAGTTAAAATACATTCAATTAGTCGTTAAGCCGACAGGGGATCAAAAACCCTTGTTAAATTGAAATAAATAGGATTTTATGGGCCATGAGAAGACACGGCTGCACAAAGTGCGCAAGAAGCTACGCGCTATGCAAGTATAAAACTATGGTGGAGTAATAGTCATTGCTTTTTATTCAACGTACTTAAAATTTAAACAGTGATTTATACCAATTGTTTCATTGATGAATTGGCGCCCTGAGAAAAATTTGAACATTGAAAATTGAAAGTTTTCGACGATGCCAGGAGCAAATGTAGGAACGTGGTTGAAACGATTATATGAAGTTGCCTATGACACTGAATAAATCACTACAATATAACAGGGGCCTCAATTAAACGCCTGGCCTTGCAGGGACTCACCAAAAAATGCGTGCAGAATTTGCTGGTCAAGAAGTTTTCGTATTTACGCTAAGGAATAATTTCCTTTAAGATTTCATTAAAAGTCTGTCATAACGTTTTTGACTTCAAATTGGCCTCTTGTAAATATTTTGAATTGGTTTTTTTGCTTTTATAGCATGAAACAAATTGGTGAGTGTCGAAGTGTGCACATCAGAAATCTGCGTTAAATTCAACCGAGAATACGTTTCATTTGTTCTATGCCGATGAGAGAATTGTTGAAGATAATAGTCATATTCCTTTCTCCACGAGTTTTCGATTTGCATTTGCTCCAAACGCTTCATATGAACTTGGATTGACTGCTACATATAATTGAGGACTTAAACAGTAAACAATCTGGGATGCCGAAAAGTTATCGGCTCGGCCAGCGAGAATTACCACAACAGCTAAGGGATTTCACTTCCATCCATCCAATGGCCCACTCCTGGTCTTGAAATGAAGTGTCGCTTGCAAATGCCGTAAATAGTTTGAAAGCAGAAATAGCTTCTTTTAATCGGCCGCCCGCATTTAAACCTGATAACGTTGCTTCAGAATGCTGTTTGTGAGATAGCTAATTAGGGCTTGTTAAATCACCCGAAACAACAGGCCGCACACGCTGTTCGCATGATCAATGAGTGGGTGCAACAGTTTCTACGATCTGGCAAGCAGTTAAAGCGGGGTGGTAAACGAAAGGGCTGCTCACAACGGAATAGCCAGAGCACACCGCGTAGGTCACACTTTCAAACCAGTGCTTGAAGAGCATTGCTTTGCGTACCATAATAGGGTTTCCGAAGAATGATGATCTTCTTTGAGCCGGGACAAAAAAACAACAGTTAGACTATCTATAGTGGAAATGCGAAGGGAGTGTGGGATTGTGTATTTCTTAACCCCTTGCAGTCGAAATATCTGTGACCCACCTTGCAATGACCGGTCAACGGGAAATTAAACCTTTTCCCGAGTTGGTTGTTTCTAATGAGCGTTAGGTATCCGGTACTGATATCTTGGTAATCCTTACTAATTGAGCAGTTTGAGTTAACGATACTTCATGATTAAAAATTTCCTTTTAGTGGATGATGATAAGGACGACACAGAACTTTTTGCAGATGCCCTAAAGGATATTGATTCATCAATCAAATTCAATTATGCATTTAATTGCAACGAATTAATCCGCGGTTTACTACAAAATAAATTTAACCCGCAGATTATTTTCCTGGATGTTAACATGCCCGAAATGACGGGATGGCAATGTCTTGCAATACTGAAAAAAGGTGATGCAACCAAAAATATCCCAGTTATTATGTACTCCACATCTTCTGCACGACTCGAGGGAAAGAAAGCTGTCAAGCATGGAGCACTCGGTTTCTACGAAAAACCAACGCGCTTCGAATGGTTAAAAGAATTTCTAAAAAAGGTATCCATTAGTTCAGAAGCCGATTTAAGAAATAACTTAAAAAAACTCGAGGGTGTAAACGGCCATCGTATTTATGTCGAATAAAATAAATAATTGTTAATGTCTTTCCTGCAAATACTTTTTCCCTCAAATACCACCCAGGAATTTTCATCCGGAGGTAAAGATCCGTTTCAATTAGTGGAAGAGAAATTTCAGCAAATGATCGCCGAAGTGGATGACTATGCAATTTTTCTACTTTCGCCGGATGGTACAGTGGTATCCTGGAATAACGGTGCAAGAAAAATTAAAGGATATTCGCCGTCAGAAATTGTGGGCAAAAGTTTTAAAGTGTTTTATCCAAAAGAAGATCTAGACAGAAATATTCCTGACATGTTGCTAAAACATGCTACGGAACACGGAAAAGCAAATCATGAAGGTTGGCGAGTCAAGAAAGATGGTAGCCGGTTTTGGGGAAGTGTCGCTATTACTCGTCTCCTGGATGACTCCGGAAATGTTTCTGGGTTCCTTAAGGTAACCCGGGATCTCACTGAACGGAAGATCTCAGAAGAGAGATATTTGAACTCGTTAGAAGACCTTAAGCAAAAAAACGAAGCCTTAAGAAAGGGGGAAGAACGATATCATAGAATGGTAACGGAGGTTCGCGATTATGCAATTATACTTCTTGATGAAACTGGAAAAATTCTCGACTGGAACAAAGGTGCTGAAAAGCTTAAAGGCTATAAAGCGAACGAAATTATCGGGAAAAGCATTCGTCTCTTTTATCCTTCGGAAGATAAAGAATCTAATCTGTCAGAACGGCTATTGGCTGAAGCGGCAGCGAAGGGTTCTGTGTGCCATGAAGGATATCGAATAAGAAAAGATGGTTCGCGTTTTTGGGGAAGCGTGGTGATTACAGCCCTCCATGATGAATCAGGTAAGCTAAGCGGCTTCACAAAAGTTACAAAGGATTTAACCGAACAAAAAAACGCTGAAGACAAACTGTCAATCTTTACGGAAGAATTGAGGCGCAGAAATGAAGAACTGAGGCAGAGCGAAGAAAGATACCACAAAATGGTGGAAGAAGTACAGGAATATGCCATCATACTGCTAGATGTGGACGGTATCATTCAAAACTGGAATACCGGTGCTCAATTGATAAAGGGATATTCATCAAATGAAATTATTGGGAAAAGCTTTAAAATTTTTTATTTACCAGAGGACCTTGACAGAGCGCTACCACAAAAGTTACTTAATGAGGCGAAACTGAAAGGGAAAGCAAATTATGAGGGGTGGCGAAAGCGAAAAGATGGTTCGACGTTTTGGGGTAACATTGTCTTAACTGCGTTACACGATGCCGGGGGCAGACTTATAGGGTTTTCTAAAGTTACACGTGACTTGACCGAAAAAAAGAAAACTGAAGATGAGCTCAAAAGAAATGCCTTGGAACTCGAGCTCAAAAATCATGAGCTCGAGCGGTTAAATGACGAGCTTACGTCATTCGCGTATATCGTAAGTCACGATCTTAAAGAGCCTATAAGAAAGATTGAGGTGTTTGCGCGTCGTCAATTGGAATTGGGGCAAGATTTGGAACAAGTGAAAAAGTTTGGCGAAAAAATCGTCACCAGCGCTTCCAGAATGCAAACCTTAATGGAAGCATTACTTTATTATTCCAAAATTGACAGTTATTCCAACGAAAAA
>DASQTN010000375.1:0-2556 GCA_035641895.1 Chryseolinea sp.
TTCCGTAAAATTAATTTCTTCTTTTTTGAGGGCTGATTTACCGAGCCTGGAGAACTCGAGGAGGTCATCGATCAGTTGCCCCATCTTCTTGGTGTTGTGCATAACCCGGCCGAGCATGCGACGGCCTTCATCGTCCAGGGAGGCAGTGTAATTTTCGTTCAGTAACTGGGAGTAACCATGAATGGCCCGTAGTGGAGCCCGCAGGTCATGGGAAACAGAGTAGGAAAAAGATTCGAGCTCCTTGTTGGCAGAATGAAGCTCACGGGTGCGTTGCTGTACGCGTTGTTCGAGGTCATTATTAAGCATCCGTATCCGTTCTTCCGCAATTTTTAGCTCGGTAATATCTGTGACGGTTCCGAGCATTTTGAACGGATTCTCAACATTATCCTGCATGATTTTGCCGGTGGCGATGATCCAGCGCACGGCTTTTGTGCCCAGTTGAATGCGGGTTTCAACATACAGGGAGCCTCCGATCAATGAATTTTCAATTGCTTTTTGAACATTAACCAGGTCATCCGGGTGTATGTGGGCAAGAAAATTCTTCATGCCCCATCGATCTATTGGTTGCTCATAGCCAAAGATCTGGTCGTGTCGGGCATTTCGAACAGAAACATCTTTCAGCATATCGAGTTCCCAAATACCGATCTTGCCGGCCTCCAGTGCAATGTCAAGTCTTTCCTCAGCCTTTCGCCGCTCAGTAACGTCAATACTAAGTACCAGGCGAGCTGCCTTGTTGTTTATGTTCAATTCGTGGGAACTTACCTGTACATAAATTATGCTCCTGTCCTTCTTGAGGTGTTTCCAAATACCGGATTGTAGTATTCCTTTTTGGTTCGACCGATCGAAATTAATAAACCGTTGCTTCTCGTCATCCGGGCGAATGTCGACTGCTGTCATGGACAAAAATTCTTCGCGGGAGTAGCCGTAGTGAATGATGGCTGCTTCGTTTACATCTATGAAACGCAGGTTAGAAGCTTCAAGCACCCACATGGGCATGGGGCTGTTCTCAAAAAGTTGCCGGTATTTACTTTCGCTTTGCTGGAGTTCTTCGGTACGCTCTATTACGCGCTGTTCTAAGGAACTATTGAGGAGTTTAATCTCTTCTTCGGCTTTCTTGCGTTCAGTGATATCACGGGTGATCTTGGAGTAACCGATGATTTCTCCATTACTTTTAAGTGCTGTTATTACAACATTAGCCCAAAAAAGAGAGCCGTCTTTCTTTACTCTCCAACCTTCATTTTCAAAACGGCCCTCTTTAGAGACTATGCCTAGCTCTTCTATAGGAAAATTTTCCTTCTTGGCTTCCGAGGTATAGAATATTGAAAAGTTCTTGCCGAGGATCTCGTCCTCATTATATCCAATTATTTTTTGAGCACCACCGTTCCAGCTGCTGATATTCCCTTCCGGTGTTAACATCATAATGGCAAAGTCATATACTTCACTTGTCAGGAGGCGGTATCGCTCCGTGCTAACCCTAAGTGCTTCTTCTGCCCTTCTTTTTTCAGTAGCATCCCGAACAAACCCAATGAACAGAAAGTCGTCTTGTACCTTTATCGGCGCCGCTGAAAATTCAACTTCGAAAAGTGAATTATCCTTGCGCAAAACCTTCTGGATAATGGTGCGGTTCAAAGCCTTGCTTTCGCCCGTCTTCAGGAATTGCTTCATCTCATTGATAAAGCCAGCACGCAGTTCCTCAGGGACAACCACTTCATTCAACACTTTACCTACGATCTCTTCCGCCTTCCAGCCAAACATTTTTTCAGCAGCCGGGTTCCATCTAACTACATTTCCCTTGCTCGTGATTACGGTAACCGCATCCGGTGCATTGTTGAAAATAGCAGCTACCTGCTCCTCACTTTTCCTGAGCTCTAGTTCCACAGCTTTGCGTTGCTCGATCTCGGCTTGTAAGGCTTTTTGTGACCGCAGCGAAAATGCGAGCGGCAGGTATCGAACAATGTAAAAAACCGTAACCCAGCTCAGAATACCGGTGATAAAACGCACCAGGGCATTCAATCGGTACAAAGGAAACCAGAATGATACAGCATCTAAAAAATGGGTGGCACCACAGGCAAGGATAAACGCAGCGAATAAAAAATACAGCTTTACAAATTCCGCATCGCTTTTACGGGAAATGTATTTGATGATGACTAAAGGAATGGTAAAATATGCAGACCAAATCAACAAGTCACTTGCGATGTATAACCAGCCATGAAATTCGCTCCATTTTCCACAATGCCACCGTGGAGGCCAATCAGCATAATCAAAAAGCTTTGTAAAGAATTCTATTACCTGGTTCATTCTATCCTGTTTAAAATACTTGGTCAACTGTGCTTTGCCCGCTTAATAGACTTCTAATTAAATGGACAAAGCGGATGGGAAAGCCAAAACATTGCCTGGCTATTTCCCCCCAAGTTAACGACGAAAGGTTTGATGCCAAACTGCTGAGATCAAAACCTTCATGGAATATTTAAATTGATAAGAATGTAAGTATAGATTCAGGTATAAAGTAAAACCATTTAGCCAAACGATCTTATAAACAGATCAATGATAAACTTG
>DASQTN010000376.1:0-5670 GCA_035641895.1 Chryseolinea sp.
CATCATAAGTGGAGTCCAAAAACTGATAGGTAAATGGAAATGACGTAACACCTTCCCATGCAGCTTCAAGTTCACTGATCGTAGATTTTAAATTATGACCATTCACTCTAACGCATAGCGTTGTATATATCGGTGGGTAAATGTGTATCATCACAGGTTCTACGGCAGCATGGACGGAGGTGAAGTTAAAATCGCTTACCACGCCGATCACCTTGCCTATTTTAGGCGTCTCTGTGTAGGTGTATTCAAAAGGGCTCCCAACGGGGTCTTTAAGTTTGAATTCACGAACAGCGGCTTCATTGAGAATAAATGCTCCGGCGGAATCTGCAACACTATTGGGTTCAAAGTCTCTTCCTTCAACAATGTTTAGCCCCAGGCTTTTGACGAAATCTTCATCGACGCCCATTACCCGCATGGTGCGCGATCCATCCGTTGCGCCATCTTCAGCGGTTGTTCCCGCTAAGGCTGGTATCCTTACACCAAGAAACATAACGCGTTTACCCGGCACGACTGATGTAGCAGCGCAAGTTTCTACGCCGGGTACGCGATTGATTTCATTTTTTAATGCATCCAATTTCCTCCTCGCATCACCTGTTAGGGGAAGCACAATGACATTATTCTTATTGAATCCTACATTTCGGCTATCAATAAAATTTAACTGTCGTTGAATGGTAATCGCACCAACAACCATGAATGCTGATATGGTAAATTGTGAGACAATTAACCCCTTACGAAAATACACTGAAAATTTACTGGTACCCTTGGCGTTAACCCCCGACTTCAACGCGTGCACCGGATCGAAGGACGATAATATAGTAGCTGGATATAAACCAGACAGGAATCCCAATGCTAACCAGGACACAAATAAGATTATAATAAACTGGGTGTCCAGAAATAACCCGAGTTCAAGTTGTTTCCCCGTAAAGGAATTAAATCTGGGCATTAAAATGATCACAATTACAAGTGCCAGCGCAAATGCGAGCAAAGTGAAACCGTAGGACTCTCCGATAAAACTTCTAAAAAGCTTTCGTTGAGATGCTCCAATCGTTTTGCGGATTGCCACCTCCTTTGCTCTCTTAATGGCGATGGCATTCGATAAATTCACGTAGTTGATGGTAGCGAGAACAATAAGAAAAATACCGACTCCAATAAAAATGTACACAACTTGCAACTGGCCGTTGGCTTCAAATTCTTTTTCGGCATGACTTTGTAAATGGATATCCTGAATTGGTTTTACTAACAAGGTTACTCGGGGCCCGCTCGCCGCCGTTGATTGGCCTTCATCATTAACATATCCATGACGATTATACCAATCTTTCAATTTTTTTTCCTGAAACTCCAACGGCGTAATTGACTTATTCAGTCGCACGTAAGAGTAAACGGCAAATGCGCCTCGCACCTGGTCAATGGATCTCCACCACAATTTCAAAGGAAATACAATCTTAAAATGGAAGTGACTGGATTTTGGCACATCCTCAACCACACCCTTAACTGTCAAATCGCCAAAATCGGCGGTCAATATTTTGCCTGTCGGGTCCGTATCACCAAAGAATTTTTTTGCGACCGATCGTGTAATCACAATTCCATCAAGTGTGTTTAATGCCGTCTCCCGATCGCCATAAATAAACTCAAAAGGAAATACTTTGAAAAAAGTTGAGTCCACGCCGACAAACCCATCTTGAGCAACTTTTTCGGTTTCAGTCTTTAAAAATATTTCCTCCTCATTCTTTAGCACCCTGGCCGCTGCCTCAATTTCCGGAAAATGAGACGCCATCAAAGGGATCATGAATCCTTCGGTTGTGGCCCATTCTTCATTGTCATTATCGGTTGCTGCCAAAAACTGAATCCGGCAAATTTGTTCATAGCCATGCAGGAATTTATCATAGTTGAATTCATCCCGAACAAAGAGTAAAATAAAAATACTTACAGAAAGTCCCAGCGTAAGCCCAAACAGGTTAATGACCATGTAGGTCTTGTGTTTCAGAAAGTTTCGCCATGCGGATTTCATACAAGAAATGAATTAAACGTTAACTAATGTAAAGAATAATTCAACAGCCGAGTATAGCGGCCACAACTTAAATACATTCACTAATAAGATGGTCGGGAAAAACTAACGTGGCTTGAGGGATGCCTCTTGAAGGAACATCCCGAAGAGGGGCTCATCCGTTCGTCTTGCTAACGGAAACTTACGTTTTGAATAAATCTTATTTGCTTTTCAGCCACAGAAGACGGCGTCAGTTGCAAAAGTGTATTTCTTAGCGATATCAGCAATCTATTTTCCCACTGAGCAACCCGGCCCAATTGCCAGGACTCATTTACGATTGTCGTTGTTCGGTGAATTCTCTTTCGTTCAAAATCGGCAAACGCTTGCTCAACGGACTGGCTATCTGAAATTGTGTTGGCTAAAATGGCGGCATCTTCGATTGCCATGCATGCGCCTTGTCCCATATTTGGGGTTGTGGCGTGAGCAGCGTCGCCCATCAGCAAAATTCTTTCAAAGGCAAACCGCTTGAGGGGTTTGATGTCAATAATATCATTCCAGATCAGTTGCTGATCGTTTGTATGTTCTAAAATTTCCGGGATCGGTGAATGAAACTCACCAAAATGTTTCGACAGCTCTTTGATACCATAAGAACGTTTTTTCTGATCGTTCTCAGGTGCATTGACACAAGCAAACCAGTATAATCTATTGTTGTTTAACGGGGCAATTCCGAAGCGTGAACCAGCTCCCCACGTTTCCGACGTCTCATTTAAATCCACAGCCGCCGGGACATTATCAATGACCGCTCTCCAGCATGTGTATCCGGCATATCGCGGCTTACTTTTTGGTAATAGTTTTTTTCTAAATAATGAGTGGACGCCGTCACACGCGATCACATAGTCCGCTTCAGAGATAGAACCATCCTGAAAAGTGAGTTTTACACTTGATTTATCTTGAACAAAATCGATACAGCCTCGGCCCAGCTGTAAACTTCCTTCACTGAGATGACGCAGCAATACGTCATGAAGATCCGCCCGATGAATGGTAAAATTGTTTACAACATTATATTTTCTACTGATTTTTTGAGAATCCGTTTGGGCGAGAACTTTGCCCTGCTGATTTTTTATTGAGACTTTTTTTAGAACGGAGCCTGCTTCTAAAACATCCTCACTGATACCGATTTCCGTAAAGGCCCGAACCGCATTCGCTGCTAATCCCAACCCTGCCCCTAGCGGCTTAATGACAGGCGTATTTTCATATACGGTAACATGAAATCCCTTTCGCTGCATGGCAATGGCTAAACTTAGCCCGCCAATTCCTCCACCTATAATGGCAAAGCGTTTTGATCTACCCATTGAAGTTTGAAAAGATATCGCGTATTTTTTTTAACACGTTTTTGCATCCGTTCCTCGTAGATAAGTCTATTTAAATTCAACTGTGCTACGTAGAACTGTTTCAAATAATTATTGGTCGTAGTCAATACATCCGCTTTATTTTTCATAACGTTAATTTTTGGTATGACAATTAAAGGGTCGATTACCCCTATATTTTTATTTTATTATTCCTTTAATTCATTTCTATGCGATTTTTCTCTCCGCCAAAAAAATTGCAACCAGTTATCGTTTGCAGTAACGAGAATAACGCTGACTATAGGTTTCTGTAGGTCAAAAAATACCTTCTTTAAGCTTGATGTATACGTGTAAAGGTACTAACAAGTTTAGTTTAAGGCCATTAATTTCCTTTGGAAACGCATTCTTAAGCGCCAGATGGATGTTGAGGGTAGGGTTTCGCCCTCGGAAGCCAACGGGAAACCTGTTGTTTGTATTGCTTATAGTCGGCCCCAAATTTCTTCTCCAGCGCAGGCTCTTCAGAAACAATAAAGTAAATGGTATTGATCACAAAAAAACATCCTGCCCAAATCAAAATTGACAGGGAATGCAACATCAAAGCCTCCGCTATAATGATAAAAAGTACTCCGGAAATCATCGGATTTCTACAGTAACGATACGGCCCAACAACAACGAGCTGTTGTTTTTCACTCCAGGGCGCCAGCGTTCCCTTGCCAATTTTTTTAAAAAGGAATACAGTATAGAAAAAAAGAAACATCCCGGCGCAGCCGAGGAACAGACCGAGTATCGTGAAAAAAATATTTGCTAGTATCCGATCGTCATGGTGATCATAAAGGAAGTACGGAACAACTACGACAACCGAAAAAGGTAAAATTAAAATGTCGCGGAGATGGGCAGCAATACGAGCGCTCGACATGGCACTTAAATTTTGATACCATTAAATTTACGGGTGATAACAAAAAAATAATGCTCCAGAAAAATCGATGGAGCATTATTAGTGGATGTTACGCTCAACTATAAATTCGGTTGAGGGGTCGTTCTTAAATAAGGTTTAATTTTTTTATGTCCTTTAGGAAATTTCGCTGGGACATCTTCATCTTTAACGGCCGCGGTGATGATAACGTCTTCACCATGCTTCCAATTAGCGGGTGTAGCAACACTGTATTTAGCTGTAAGTTGTAAGCTGTCGATGACACGCAAAATCTCATCAAAATTTCTTCCCGTCGAAGCCGGGTATGTGATCATTAACTTAATTTTTTTATCAGGACCAACGATGAACACGGAACGCACCGTAAATTTATCTACGTTTGGATGAACCATCCCGTACAGGTTGGCAATTTTAAATTCAGGATCTGCGATTAACGGATAATTGACTTCTGTATTTTGAGTTTCATTTATATCGCCAATCCATTTTGTATGCGAGTCCAACGGGTCAGCACTGATGGCCATAACTTTAACATCGCGTTTATTAAATTCAGTACGCAATTTGGCAACTTCTCCAAGTTCGGTGGTACAAACAGGTGTGAAATCCGCAGGATGTGAAAAGAGGACACCCCAACTATTTCCTAACCATTCATGAAATTTGATAGTGCCTTCAGTCGTTTCTGCTGTAAAATCTGGAGCAACATCGCCTAATCTAAGTGACATATTATAAAGGTTTTTAGTGGAACAATTCTATTGAACATTAAAGTTATATAACTCTCCCCGAATTAGAAATCCCAATCTATATGGATAGGGCAGGTATTTGAGTTAAAGAGTATGTCATTGGCTAACGGTTTTTGTTCCGTTTAAGTTTAGCTTCGGCATAGTCAATGTTTCAACATACCGACTTCTACTTATCCTTTTCCAGGTCGGACGTTCAAAAAGACCCCTTCATCTTGAGATCCTCCGGGCTTCATAAATGCGTCCAGTTAGAGGCAGCCATTGCAAAAACCCTAAAAGCTGTTGCTATATGTAAGGCAGATAGCCACTATTACCGGTTTGGCAAATTACCCCGTCCGTTAAGGTGCGGCGGCTTTAATAGATCTTTCTGGTTAATGTTTGAAGTTTGAGGTACCGGTTAGACATCATCGGACAAACTCTCGTGCATTGTGCCACCTGAACCCATTGCCGTTCTTGAAGATTCTCGGCTGCCATTTCGAAATAAATAAATTAGATTCGCGTAGTAGAAAGCCGAGATAGCTCAGCGGTAGAGCAGCTGTTTCGTAAACAGCAGGTCGTGGGTTCAAATCCCATTCTCGGCTCTTGATTATCAGTTGAATGAATTTTTCTCAGTTGGCCCTTTTGGCTTGGCACTTTAATAACGGTGGCACCTGTCCAACGGAATCTGTGCAAAGACAA
>DASQTN010000377.1:0-5898 GCA_035641895.1 Chryseolinea sp.
CGATTACATTTCGGATCGTCAATTAAAAAATACTAAGTCAGTCGGATCACTGCTTACCACCGAGGGAAATTCGAACTATCGCACGCTCGTGTTGCCGCATTGCAAATTTATTCCATTGGCCACATTGCAAAAGGTGATGACGTTGGTCGAAGATGGAGGCGTAGTTATGATGGTTGGTGGTCCACCATCTGACATCAGCGGTTTCAACAATCGGAACAAAACGATACTCAACGATTTAGTCGCGCAAGTATCGGAGGCAAAAGAGTCAAACGGTATAAAAGTGATACAGCATGGTAAGGGAAGGATACTTATAGGAAGCGATGTGAATGCTCTCCTGACGTATGCCAATATTCGCCGTGAGTCAATGGTGGAGGAGGGAATGCAGTTTGTAAGAAAAAAATTTTCCGATAATAAAACGGTGTATTTTATTTCGAATGATGATTCACCTTATGAAGGGTGGATACCACTTCAAACTATAGGTCAGACAGCAGCAATTTATAATCCCATGACCGGACAATCTGGATTCGCAGAGTCAAAGGGTTCTGTAAAAAAAACGGAAGTATTTGTAAAATTGAATCCGCGCGAAACGGTCGTTATTGAAATCTCAACAGAAAAATTTGGAAGTCCATTGCCTTCGTATAGCGAGACATTAGGGGAACCGTTGTCCATGAAAGGACCATGGTCACTCAAGTTTATCACGGGCGGTCCAAAACTACCCGCTGCGATAAAACTCGACACATTAGTTTCCTGGACTTCTCTTGCAGATGCAACTTATAAATCGTTTTCCGGTACTGCGACTTATTCCTTTGCCTTTCAAAAGCCCAAACACAAGGCGGCACAATGGTTGTTGGATCTAGGCGTAGTGGAAGAGAGTGCTGAGGTGATTCTGAATGGCCGTTCTTTGGGCATATTATTAGGTCCGAGTTTTCAACTTTACATTAATGATTCAATGTTGAAAACAGACAATATTTTGGAGATCAAGGTTTGTAATCTTATGGCCAATCGTATTGCTTATATGGATCAACAGGATATTTTTTGGAAGAAGTTTTACAATGTAAATTTTCCTTCACGCAAAGCCGAGAATCGGAGGGATGGGCTCTTTGATGCCTCACATTGGAGCCCACAAAGGTCAGGCTTGATCGGACCTGTTTTGCTGTTTCCATTAGCGGCTTTTTAATTTTGCCCAATCGATAGCTCAACGTAAAATTTCACTTTCAAACGAATGCAAGCGGCCTTTTTGCAACCGATTTCTTCGAGGATAAACGCCTCAATATCAGCCATTTAAATCTGACGCATTTTTTTTCATAACACTACAGGATAGTATTTGAAAAATTAGCTATACTTTTGTTTAAAGTGCGCAATCGATTGCGCATCGGAAAACCAAAAATTAATAACGCAAACCCTACTCTATGTCATCATTTTACTATCCCGATTCTCCACCCAAAATTTTGATGGAAGTCTTGAAAAGCAACTTCAAGTCTCTCGGAAGAACAGTTGCTGATGTCCCCGCCCTGTGTGGCCCTTCGCTGGTTGGAATACACATCTCATTTACGCAGAACCTATAATATTAACCCTACCTTATATGAGAAGATTACTACCAAAAGTATGGTGTATAGCCATGTGCAGCATAACAATCTGCGGCTATTCACGCGATTTCACTTTCTATGAGGCCGCATCGGCGGCGACGTACAAACTGACCTTTTTTCAAGGTGTGACGATTACCGGAAAAGTAGTGGATGAAACTGGTGTGGGAATGCCCGGTGTTAACGTTATTGTAAAAGGAACATCGAACGGAACGACTACTGACTCCGAAGGTGCGTACAGGCTAAGCGTTACAACAGAGCAAGCAGCTGGAGCCCTTGTATTTTCCTTCATTGGTTATTCGGCGCAAGAACAGCCTATTAACAACAGGTCCACTATTAACATTTCAATGGTAGCAGATGTGTCAGAACTTACTGAAGTTGTTGTGGTAGGATATGGTACTCAAGAGAAAAGAGATGTTACATCGGCCATTTCGACGGTCACCGGCGAAGCCATAGCAGCAATTCCAACGCCGAATGCAATGGATGCTATGAAAGGGCAAATAGCCGGGGTTGATGTTTTACAAAACGGTGGAAGACCAGGAGAAGCCCCAACGATTACCATCCGTGGGCGGCGGTCGCTGACAGCGACTAATGATCCGCTGTTTGTTATTGACGGAATTCCTATGACAGCAGGAACGTCAACCATCGCAGACTTTAATACTGCAGATATACAATCAGTCGAAGTTTTGAAGGATGCAGCATCGCAGGCTATTTACGGCTCAAGAGGTTCTAACGGTGTTATTCTCGTAACAACAAAAAAGGGTGAGCCAGGTGTTACTCGGGTTAATTTTACTACAACATATGGTGTATCGGAAGCGTTCAGAACAATTCCGATGATGAATGGCGAGCAATTCGCAAGTATGAAACGTGAGGCTAACCGGCTTGCTGCCAACGGCCAATCAGGACGCACTGCTTGGGGTGATGTAGGATCAACAATTCCCGATGATGCTGTAGTTTTTAATGATGCAGTCGAATTAAATTCTGTGCAGAACGGTCTGTCTACAGATTGGCAGGATTTGATTTATCAGCAGGGCTCCCAGCTGAATAACCAGCTAAGTATCTCGGCAGGAACGGAAAAAACAAGGATATTTTTAGCATTCAGCAATTTTAACGAAGAAAGCCTTATCGAAGGCGTGGATTATAAAAGGTATACAGGACGCATAAACGTGGATCATGAAATAAGCAAGACTTTCAAGGTCGGGGTATCGTCACTTTATTCTAACATTGTCGATAATTTTGGCTCTGGATCAGTAATCGGTGAAGCTGTAAATCAATCACCGCTGGGATTACCGTACGATGCAGACGGCAACATCATCTTTTTGCCAATATCGGATGGTATCCGGTCTAATCCATTATCAGAATTAGTACCCGGCAAACGCATCGACGAACGCAGAATTAAACGCTTGTTTTCGTCGGTCTATCTTGATGTCAATATTCTTAAGGGACTTAAATATAAATTTCTGTTAGGTCAGGATTTGCAACTTTTTGACCAAGGCATTTTTGAAGGCCAATTCACGAATACCCGAAAAAACGGAACGCCTTACGCCTCGACTTTTACGGGCGAACAATCCGGTTATACGCTCGAAAATATAATTACGTATGATAAAGAAGTTGGTGAGCATAGTTTTGGAGTCACTGCCTTACAAAGTGCCGCCTCGCAGGAATATAATACGTCTACAATGGCTGCTCAAAATCTTCCTTATGAGACTGCGAAGTGGTATAATTTGGGATTAGGTACGCTTACGGCCAATGCTACAAATTTCGGCGAGTTTCAATTGCTTTCCTATATGGGGCGCATTAACTACGCATATAAAGGCAAATATCTATTTCAAGCCAGCATGCGGTGGGACGGATCATCGCGCCTTGCTGAAGGCAATAAGTGGAACAGCTTCCCTGGAATGTCTGTAGGATGGAGAATAAAGGACGAAGGTTTCATGTCAGGTGTTGACGTTGTTAGTGAACTTAAATTGAGAGCATCGTACGGTAAAGTAGGTAACACTGCCGTTGCACCCTATCAAACGCAGGGTACGCTTATTAATACCTATTATGACTGGAACAACGTCGACGCTAGAGGTTTTCGTTTGAACCTGATTCCAAGCCCTAATTTGAGCTGGGAGTATTCTGAATCATTTGATGCCGGAGTCGATTTTGCATTCTTCAACGGAAGGCTCAGTGGATATGTGGACTTTTACCGTACATCAACTGGCACATCACTTCTTTTAAACCGTCAATTGCCACCAACATCCGGCTATAGTTTCATCCTTCAAAATGTGGGTGGTACTGAAACTAAAGGCTTTGAAATTACGCTTAATGCCGTTATCGTAGACAATCCAAACGGTTTGAAATGGGAATCGGAGTTCAACCTTGGAAGCCTAAAGGAAAAAATCGTGGACCTTGCACAACGCGGCCCTAACGGCGAATTAGTCGACGATATTGGAAATGGCTGGTTCATCGGACAACCTATCAGGGCTTTTTATGACCTTAATAAGATCGGAATCTGGCAGGCGGATGAGGTCGAGCAAGCTGGCCTTTACAAACAATTTCCAGGCGAAATTAAGATCGAAGATGTGAATGGTGACGGACAAATAACGCTGAACGGTGACCGGAAAGTTTTAGGTAACGACGTTCCTAAAGCTTATGGCGGTTTTACCAATAAATTTACCTTCAAAGGCTTTGATCTTTCTGTCTTCTTATATTACAGACTAGGCTTTATGATCAACAGTGAATTCAGCAATGGTCAGGCTACGATGCAAGGTCGATATAACAATCTGAATGTTGACTATTGGACGATTGATAATCCGACAAACGACTACCCGCGTCCAAATAAAAATCAGGAAAATATTACGTATGGTTCTTCGCTCAATTACGTGGATGGTGGATTCGTAAAAATGCGTAACATTACGTTCGGCTATACGCTTCCTGAAAGTATTGCTGGAAAAATGAAGATGACCAAACTACGATTGTTTGTGAGTGCTCAAAACCCATTCACATGGTCAGATTATAAGTTATTTGACCCTGAGAGAGCGGGCAATATTGGTTCTGGAGCAATGCCTTCTAACCGGATGATCCTGGGTGGTATAAACATCTCCTTCTAGTCAAGCTTAAATGGAATGAACATGAAAATGAAAATCACAAAATCGATATTGATGGCTATCGCACTGGTAGCACTTAGCGCGCAATCTTGTAAGGATTATCTTGACGAAGAGTTGGTTTCGAATGTTGCAGCCAATAGTTATTATTCCACGCCTGCAGGTCTGGAAGATGGAGCGGATGCAGCCTATTCTTTCCTTCGTGAAATTTACAGCAACGAGCGGTCATATAGCATGACCGTGTTTGGAACCGATACACATACAAACGGCGCAGATGGTGGCTGGAAATCGTTTAATTATTATGACAATGGCTTGAATCCGGGTGCCGGAATATTGGCTGAAACGTGGATATTTTTATATCAAGGTATTAATCAGACCAACGCAATAATTTCCCGCGCACCGGAAGTAGAAGGAATTGCCGAAGACGTAAGAACTATAAGGATTGCAGAAATGCGTTTCCTGCGGGCCTTTTACTATTTCTATTTGGTACGGATGTGGGGTGATGTGCATTTCAGCCTTACCGAGACATTGGAAGCTCAGGTCACCGCTAACAAGACTGAACAATCAACCATTTATGCCGATGGCATTATTCCTGATCTCGAATTCGCAATCGCCAATCTGCCGGCCACTCAGAGCCAATATGGTCGCGCTACGAGACCCGCTGCACAATTTCTGCTCGGACTAGCGCTCTTAACCAGAGGTTATCAAGACTTTGGAAGCGCAAATGACTTCGTGCAGGCAGAAGCACTTTTCTCAAATGTTATAGGCGACTACAACTTTGCGTTGGTTTCGTCTCACGCAGCACTTTGGAATCAGGACAATCAGTTGAATAGTGAAATAATATTTGCTATTCAATACTCTACCGACCTCATATTAAATGGAGGTACGGCAAATCTTCCGGGCTACAATTTTACTGCAGCGGGTAACCGTGGTCATTTATACTTCGGTATGGAGTATGATATTCAGCCTGGTATGATTCGTGACATCGCGAACGGACGGCCATTCAAACGCTTTAGACTGACCGATTATATGATTGATCAGTGGCAGGCGGCGCGTCCAAATGACCAACGCTATGACGACACCTACAAATCTGTTTGGTACTGTAACGACACACGGACTTCGGGAAATGGTATTCCAAAATGGAAACAGGTTCACGTTGACAAAGGAGCGAAAAAGGCGAACGGCAGTCTCGTGACGGCTGCGGATATCGGCAAAAACCGGTTTGA
>DASQTN010000378.1:0-2664 GCA_035641895.1 Chryseolinea sp.
TGATTGTAAAAAAACAATATTCGTATGATGGGTTGCATATCGAGGAGCTTAGCTGGCAGTTGCCGTATGGATCACCTACTGATGCAATTCTCTTAAAGCCCTTGAATGCAAAAGGCAAGTTGCCAGGCATTCTTGCTCTTCATGATCATGCTGGACTAAAATATTTCGGAACGCGAAAAATAACGCGAGTGTCGGATGAAGTCCATCCACTCATGGCTGACCATCACAAAGACTACTATGAAGGACGGGCTTGGGCAAACGAAATAGCGAAACTTGGATATGTTGTTCTTGTTCCGGATGCATTTCCGTTTGCTAGTCGCAGGGTGTTGTTAAAGGATGTTGAGCCAGCTCATTTGCGAAAGGGTCTTACCGATGACGATCCGGAAAGGATCGAGAATATAAACGCGTATAATGCCTGGGCTTCAGACCATGAGCATATTATGTCCAAATCATTATTTAGTGCTGGCACAACATGGCCGGCAGTTTTTTTTGCTGAGGACAAAAAAGCTCTCGACATTTTGAGCGACCGTCCTGATGTTGATCCAAAAAATATTGGCTGTGCCGGACTCTCAGGTGGTGGCATGCGAACGGTTTTTTTAGCAGGGCAGGACGATCGGATTAAATGCGCCGTTTGCGTTGGGTTCATGAGTACCTGGCGGGATTTTGCACTTCATAAAGCGTATACACATACCTGGATGACGTACGTGCCGTTGTTGCCTAATGAAATGGACTTCCCGGAGATTCTTGGGTTGCGTGTTCCCTTGCCTACCATGGTGTTGAACGACTCAGAAGATCAATTGTTTACGATAGAAGAAATGCAAAGAGCCGACAAGATATTGCAAGACGTATTTTCAAAAGCTAAAGCTGCTGACAGGTATAAATGTTCGTTTTACCCCGGGCCTCACAAGTTCGATAAAAAAATGCAGAGCGACGCGTTCGAGTGGTTTGATAAATGGCTGAGGGGCTGAATCATTATGCTCTGGAAGAATCCTGATATTTTACTAATAGCTTCAAAAATATTAAGTTCCTGAACTGTGAGGCTAAAGTTATTAACTTGTACAAGAAACTCACAAAACGTAAATTTTACTTTCAAAACGATAACACACCATGAATAAAAGTCGCAGGGATTTTCTAAAGGTTTCCAGTCTTACCGGTATCGGTTTGGCTAGTACTCCTGTAGTAACGAATTACGATGTCTTCAAAGAAGAAAACCTTAAGAAGAAAAATTTTCAGCATTTTAACATGTGCGGGTATGCGGCGCCGAAACTCGAAACAGTCCGTATCGGATTCATTGGTTTGGGAAACCGAGGTCCCGATGCTGTACAGCGAATGTCGCATATAGAAGGGACTGATATAAAGGCCTTATGCGATATCCGCCCGGATAACGCAAATGCCGTTAAGAAAAAACTTGAAGGGTCGCTTCATAAGCCGGAAGTCTATACAGGAAAAGCTGATGAATGGAAAAAAATGTGCGACCGTTCCGATATTGATCTGGTGTACATCGCTACCCCGTGGGCACTACACGCACCCATGGCCCTGTATGCTATGAACCATGGCAAGCACGTATGCATAGAAGTGCCAGCAGCCAAGACAGTGGAAGAGTGCTGGCAACTAGTTGAAACTTCAGAAAAGACAAAAAAGCATTGTATCATACTGGAGAATTGCTGCTATGACTTTTTCGAGCTGCTAACCTTAAATATGAACCGCCAGGGGTTATTGGGAGAAATTGTACACGGTGAAGGAGCGTATATTCATACGTTAATCGATTCCAACTTTTCCAAAGACGGATACTATGATATGTGGCGCCTTAAGGAAAATTTACGAAATGGAAATTTATATCCTACGCACGGTTTAGGGCCTGTAGCCCAAGCGATGAACATAAACCGTGGAGATAAAATGGATTATCTTGTGGCTATGTCGAGCAACGACTTTCAAATGGGGGCGATGGCCAAGGAATTAGCTGCCAAGGATGAGTTTTATAAGCCCTATGCCAATAAGCAGTTCCGTGGAAATATGAACACTACCACCATCCGCACCAGTAAGGGCCGCACTATCATGCTTCAGCATGATGTCACCTCACCGGCGGTGTATTCACGCATTCATAAGATCAGCGGCACCAAAGGTTCATGTTTGAAATATCCCCAACCCGGTAAGATCGCATTGGGTCATGAAGATTGGGTAAGTGATGAAGAATTCAAAAACCTGGAAAGCAAATATACAGCGCCGATCGTAAAAAAGGTGGGGGAAATGGCAAAACAGGTGGGTGGACATGGTGGCATGGATTTCCTCATGGACTGGCGCACGATTGATTGTCTGCGCAACGGTTTGCCTATTGATATGGATGTTTATGATGCGGCAGCCTGGAGTGCTGTTGCTCCCTTAAGTGAAAAGTCGGTTTCAAACCGTTCTAACTCCGTCGACATTCCTGATTTTACTTCTGGTTCGTGGAAAACAAATCAGCCTATTGATATTTCGTTGGAAAAGGGTGGTACTACAAAAGTGATTATGTGATGGTAATAATCACTTGAATATTGTGTATTGATTATTGAATATTGAGTGTTGTTTTACCAGAAGGATAACACATTTCTGATGACCATATGAACCGTCCTGAAAAAAGTTGACACAAACAAGTCAACTATGAAAGTAAAAAGAAGTTTAGTAATT
>DASQTN010000379.1:0-2357 GCA_035641895.1 Chryseolinea sp.
AGGATGTAACCTTCAGGCATTTGATGAAGAAGGACAACCCTTGAATGACGAAGTCGGCGAGATGGTCATTTTAAATCCTATGCCCTCTATGCCTATTTATTTTTGGAACGATCCCGAATTGAAAAAATATCAGGAAAGCTATTTTCAGACCTTTCCAAAAGTATGGCGCCATGGCGATTGGATAAAAATCACGGAACGGCAAGGCGTCGTGATATATGGAAGATCGGATGCAACACTAAATAGGGCCGGCGTTCGTATCGGCACGAGTGAAATTTACCGTACGCTGGACAAAATTTCAGAAGTGAAGGACAGTCTGATCATTTGTATCGAAAAATCAGATGGCAGCTTTTGGATGCCTTTGTTTGTCATGATGAACGAGGGTAAAATCCTTACAGAAGAAATTAAGCGAAAGATCAATCAAACGTTGCGCACAGATTACAGTCCCCGACATGTACCCGATGAAATTATTACCGTGAAAGATATTCCCTATACCATAAGCGGTAAGAAAACTGAAAGCCCGGTTAAAAAGATCTTGATGGGTAAAGATCCCAATAAAGTGATAAGCGCTGGGTCATTAAGAAACCCCGAATCTATGAGCGAGTTTGAGGAAATGGCAAAGAAGCGATTGTTATAACGTTTTGACTCAAACTTATAGGCACCCCTGCGCAAACTTCCAAAAAAGGACCTGGATCATTGGCGCAAGTCGAAACTTCAAACCTCAAACTAGAAACTTAAAAACCGCGTATTAACTTGCGCCATGAAAAAATCGACCATCAATTTCTCAATAGAACTAGACGAAAATAATATACCCGAAAAAATATTCTGGGAAGCCACCGGCAAACCTGAGCCAGGGCTTTCAGAAACAAAATCTATTAGCGTCGCTCTTTGGGATCATACACAGAAAAACACTTTGCGCATCGATCTGTGGGCTAAGGATATGCCGATAGAGGATATGAAACGTTTCCACGTCGAATGTTTGGGCGGGATCGCGCAAAGCATTCTTAGCTCAACTCAGGACGAATTTATGTCCAATGAGATAAATGCCCTCTGTGACCGCCTGGTGAAACATTTGAAGGGTTAATTCCCCAATCTCCGGTTAATTCAAACGTTTGTTTTTTTAAAATTTTTTGTACTTTTCAGATAAGAAGCTCGGTATGCATACCATTTTTGCTCCGGGTTGCCATTGCCTACATAATCTACTTATCAAGATTGTATGAAGAATTTTTACAAGAATTCAATAGCCATCGCATTCATGATGTTTGGTGGCGTGATTGGAGTGTATGCTCAAACATCCATTTCCGGCAAGGTGACGGATGGCGTTAGCGGCGATCCCCTGGCCGGCGTAAATATTATTGTTAAGGGACGTGTTGTGGGAACCATCACCAATACTGATGGCGCATTTAATCTAACAGTAAACGACTCTCCTCCCCTCACCCTCGTATTATCTTTTGTGGGATATCGAAGTCAGGAAATAGAAGTTACCGATGCAAACACCACAGGGCTTGATGTGAAATTGGAAGAACAAACAATTCTAGGTCAGGAAGTAGTGGTTTCAGCGTCCCGCGTGGAAGAAAGCATTTTAAAATCTCCGGTCACGGTAGAAAAACTTGATCTGCTAGCGATACGACAAACACCGGCACCTGATTTTTTCGATGCGCTTGCCAATGTAAAAGGGGTCCAATTCACCTCCAGCAGTTTGAACTTCCCTCAAATCAATACACGAGGTTTTGCCACTATCGCCAATGTACGGTTTGTACAAATGGTAGACGGAATTGACACTCAGGCCCCCTTGCTAAATTTTCCTACCGGCAATATTGTGGGTATTGGTGAGCTGGATACAGAGAGTATGGAGTTGCTTCCGGGAACGGCTTCGGCGCTTTATGGTCCTAATGCATTTAACGGCGTACTGTTGATGAAAAGCAAAAGCCCTTTTGAATATCAGGGCTTAAGTGCTCAAATGAAAGGAGGTCTCACGACCTCTGACGCACAGGGAGAATCATATCCTTTTTATAGTTTCAATGTCAGATATGCCAAGGCCTTCAATAACAAGTTTGCTTTCAAAGTCAACTTCGCCTACATGAGCGCCGAAGATTGGCATAGCAACGACTACAGCACGGATGTCAACGATCCCGAGTCAACGGTTAGCTTAACTGGACAACCCAGTTTTGATGGCGTTAATCTCTGCGGGGACGAAACAAGGATACCGGTACCGTTACCTGTTCCTGGTTACTCCCCACTGAATTTAAGAAGAACGGGATGGCGTGAAGAGGATCTTGTCGACAATTATGATGCAACCAGCATCAAAGGAGATGTCGCTTTACATTATAGGCCAACGGATAAGTTGGAAATTCTATATA
>DASQTN010000380.1:0-3734 GCA_035641895.1 Chryseolinea sp.
AAAATAGCACTGGTCAAAACGTTGTGGAAAAAGTATGCGGACAATGCCCCGTTTGAATACACATTTCTCGACAAAAACTTTGAAGCCAAACATCGAACCGAAAAACGCATCGGTTTTCTATTTCTCTTGTTTACATCGCTTGCTATTTTTATTGCCTGCCTGGGTCTTTTCGGTTTGGCGGCGTTTATCGCCGAACAACGAACAAAAGAAATTGGAATACGTAAAGTTGTCGGGGCAAGTGTGCGCGAAATTGTATTAATGATCAACCGCGACTTTATGAGACTTGTTGGCATTGCAAATCTTGTGGCATGGCCGGTGGCGTGGTGGATCATGCACACGTGGTTGAACGAATTTGCATTTCGTATACCCTTTCCGTGGTGGGTATTACTTGTCGCGGGCGTAATCACACTTGTGATTGCATTTTTATCGATCAGTTTCCAAGCGCTAAAAGCGGCTGAAGGTAATCCGGTACGGTCGTTACGAAATGAATAGCCGGTTCTAGAATTTTACGATTATACCGCTGATCAATTTCCATTCGGACTTATGGTGCAATTGTAGTTGTTCATACCGGGTTTTGGAAAGATAGTTCACTTGGTTATGGCTTCTGAGATCATTCGTTTCCTTAACATTGCCAATTCGGAAAGCCGTTACTTCGTAGTAGCGAGCGGTAGGATCAACAGTATCAATCCTGAAATAAAGATAATCAACGGAGTAAGGACGCCGTTGCCAAAATCTGTAATAGACAGTTTATCTCTTTCCATTAAATCCAAAAGCACAAGAAGTCCGGATAATATCCCAAGCAATGTCCACCCCATTATCAATGCAACGATATGCCTAAATGCAGCCTGCCATTGTTTTTGAATCGCTTTTCTCTCACGAACGAATGCAATGGCACACAACATAAGTCCCAACGCTATAATGAATAAGAATATTGGCGCTATGATCATGCTAATTCCGAAATCATATTCTATGTATTTTTAATTTCATCGTCACATACGCCAGCATTGAGATAAAGAAAATAATCAGCCCATATATAATATTAATAAGTGCCACTTTCAAGCCGCCCATAATAACTTGAAAAGGGATAATTTCTTTGCTTGCCTCTAATGCGTTAAATGCCATAAATAATCCCGCAAGAGTACCAAATGTTCCGACTGCCACAGCTATACCGCCAATGTGCTTGACAGTCTCAATCCATTTAGGATCTATCGAATTCTTTTTTAAATGATTAATAAAAACATATGCTATCACTCCTAAATTGAAAAAGAACAACAGCGTTATTGGATGCATATATTCGACGCCCCCGGCTACGTATGTGTCTATTAAATTTGACATAGTATAAAGTTTAAGTTTAAAATTTGTTTGAGCAAGCTTAACGATAAGATTAACTACAATCTTGGTTTTTTGACCATGGTCCATTTTCAATGGCCTTATGGATGCGTTTGATTCGGTTATGGCGAAAGGGGGCGAAACAGTGCTGAAAGGGACATTTAATAATTGATACATGCACTGCCGGTAGAAGCATGCAATTTTTTTCCCTAATTATGCATAATCTATGAATCGAGTCGCGTTATTTTTTGACACCTTTTTTACGCAACGCCGGTGGATAGCGCACGTTTTGTTTTGGGGTTTAATCCTTGCGTTTTATGTTCTTTTTTTTGGTCGAAGAACAGAGAATTATTCTCTGACGTTATTCTTTGTGGGTCTTTTAATGCCGGTAACAATTGGAACCACGTATTTTGTAAACTATGTTCTTATCCCACGATACCTAATGAGGGATCGTTACGGCTTGTTTGTGTTGTACTTCATTTATACTCTACTTGGATCGGTTTTTCTGGAGACAGTAATTGCCCTTCTAACATTTATTATCATGGCGGAACTCAGCATCAAAAGTATGAGCCCAGCCTCCATCGACATTATCTTTTTGCTGACATCCCTATTATTGGTAATTTTTTTCGCCAGTGGAATTAAAATGTTGCTTCACTGGAAAAAATCGAAAGAAGACTATCAACAGCTAATGAGGGAAAAAGTAGAAACAGAATTGAAGTTTCTCAAAACACAACTCAATCCTCATTTTTTATTCAATACATTAAACAACCTGTACTACCTGGCGACGATTAAATCAGACAAGGCTGCTGAGGCAATTCTTTGTCTGAGCGATATGCTTGACTATATTCTGAAGGAGGGTAAGACGGCCGTTGTTCCGCTTGACCGTGAATTGAAACACCTTCGTAATTATGTGGACCTTGAACTCCTTCGCTATGAAGACCGTGCTCACGTTAAAATTGACGTAATTGGGAAACCAGAACCTCATAATATTGGTCCTATGATGCTAATCACGTTAATGGAAAATTCGTTCAAGCATGGCCTGACAAAGGCTGCCCAAAACCAATGGATTCATATGACCGTACGTTGCAACGATGAGCAGGTGAACATTAGCATAGTTAATGGAAGAAAGGAGATTATCAATGGTCATGGAATCGGAATGGAAAATCTGCGTAGCCAGTTAAAACATTTATTTGGCGAACGATTTGAATTAAAAATTGAAGATGATGTTCCCGAAAAATTTGGTATAGATCTGACGATATACAAGGAAAAGTAAATGAAATTCAAATTCATTATTATAGATGACGAGCCGCTGGCCAGGAAGTTAATCGCATCCCACGCTTCTAAAATCGAAGGCCTGGAATTTTTGGGTGAATGCTCAAACGCGATAGAGGCGAGTAATTTACTAAGGAACAAAAGTGTTGACCTGTTATTCCTGGATATTCAAATGCCAGAGATCGACGGGCTGAAATTCATCGCAACCCTTAAGAATCCGCCCGCAATAATTGTTACAACCGCTTATCGTGACTTCGGACCCGAAGCTTTTGAGCTTGATGTACTGGATTATTTGCTAAAGCCCATTCGCTTTGAACGTTTGCTAAAGTCCGTCAATAAGTTTTTCGATCGACAGACGCATTCAACTTCTAAAGTTGTGAATTCGAACGACGAAGAAACTTTTATCTATGTGCGCGCGGAAAGGAAAATGCATAAGATTACCGTGGCTGAAATCCTTTTTGTTGAAAGTCTGGATGAATATGTTAAGATCCATCTAAAAAACAAGATGCTGATAACGCGGGAAAACATAAGCGTGCTTGAGAAGAAATTGTCGACTGCGGGGTTCATAAGGATTCATCGGTCCTTTCTAGTGTCTGTAAAATCAGTGGCCTCAATCGCATCCGACGGGGTTGAAATCTCAGGTAAAATTCTTCCTTTCGGACGTGCCTTTAAACAAAGTGCGTTGGCTGGACTGATGATCAAACCCTGAATTTGCGCAGCTTTAGATTGCCGGTTTCATTACAATAGAATTTAAGTTTATCTTTCACCAAGCCCAAAACCTATTGCTCCATGAAATGTCTTTTTTTCGTCGTCACGCTGACGTTATCGTGCCTTGTAAGTGGCGCACAAACGCTTTATCCACGATTAGGAATCACCGCATCAATCAACACGTATGGTGCGCCGAACGAGGACATGGAACCTAGAATAGGATTTACCGCAGGCCTTGGATACAATTTGATCGTATCAAATTCAATTTCACTCCAGGCAGAATTAAACTACATTCAAAAATCGTTTAAATCACAGTCCTCAAGTTCCACGAGTATTCAATATGGCGATGACATTTATGTACTTCAAGAAAAAGAATCCGACCAGTACACGTTTTCGTATCTCGAATTGCCTCTCCTGCTTAAAGC
>DASQTN010000381.1:0-6529 GCA_035641895.1 Chryseolinea sp.
GGAAGTTAGTATTATTTAATAATTAACAATCGTCTCGTCAGAGACGTGGCCAGAACTACCCGGCTACACCTATTCATCCCAAGAATATAAAATATACGTGGAAGATCTCCGTTGTTAATTAATATTTCAATAAGCCTGAATTATCCGCAACTCTTGGCGTAACCGTAGGCTCACATCACATCCCATCTCAAAAAATATAGAGTTAAGTTTCGTTGAAGTGGCCATCGGAATTTTCGACACGTGAAGAAACCACCTCGCCACAACAAAATGTATGTGCCATTGCCCGCCTCAGTTTAAGTTTGTAGTTTGGTTTTCAAATAACGCTTTTGTTATGTGGGCCAGTTTTGTCTTTCAAAGACCAGCAGCGTCACATACATAAACGAGATGCACAAGTGCAAATGGGACTGCTCGACATTTTTAATAAAAATAAAATCAAACGACCAACCATAAAAGGTGCGGGGGCGACATTGTACCCAGACAAAATTGTAATCGAAACAGTTGATAGAATTAAGGACTTGTACGGAGTTGTCTCGACTAATGTGACGCTTCTTGATTCCAAGGTGGGATCAGATGTGTTAGGGCGAACGCTGCGACATCACCTTGAGCAAAGTAGAGACGACCTAAAAAAGACAATTGACACTGAAGGAAGATATAACGACTATTTGAAGGCAGTTGGGTTTAAGAACAGAAAAGAGCAGTATAAAAATGCACTGCATTTGATAATCCACCAGGACGGCGACAGAATTAGCGTGGCGCCCACGATAAACGGTGGTCCGACTGGAAAGAACAGAGGATTTGGAAACACTAAAGACGAACCAATGACTGTCGACATCTCGATAACTGACGAAGAACTTGGGAATACACTTCGCCTTGGTTGGAGTAAATGTGTGTGCAACTATGCATAACAACGTATGCGCAACAGCCTGGTGGGTGCATCTTAAAGTTTTTCATTCTTTAAAGACCTACGGTTACGGCAGACAGCTTGCAGGTATTAATCCCGGCTGCTAAGGCATATCGACGTCAGTCCAATTAATTAAGATGCAGAAACTAACAACAGTATTCGGAATTACCGCATTTGTAGTGCTGTCAAGTTTTAACAACCCCGAGTTTCCTGCCCTGCCTAAAATCAAATCTGTGAAAGAGTGGAGGGAATGGGCTGACACAGCGAACCACGACAAAACAAAATGGCTTAAATCCGAAAGACTTTATTATCCAAATGGAGGATTACAACAGACTCTTTATGTCGAATCTAACGGGGACACGACAGATTTACGGATTTATAAACTAAACAAGGACTCTACTTTAAAGTCTGAGATTTGGTTTAATAGATTTTTGCATAAATGGATGGATGGCGATACTTATTATTATCATAAAGGACAAAAGCTTCCCTATATGTCAAAGGATAGTAATAAATATAAATGCTATTATACTTATAACAATGAGGGCGAAATTATTAGTAAGCGACATTCTGATGATCAGAATAAGAATTTTTCTGAATATGAATATACGTTTGATTCTACTGGCTTATTAATCCAACAAATTGAGTTTGACTTTTTTGATGATCAACGCGATGAAAAGAGAGTTTATGTTTACGAGTATGAGAAGAATGACAATGGACAGGTAGTGAAAAGAGAAACATTTTTTGTGCCGCATCATACAACGGAAAGCGTAACTAAGACAGATAAACAAGGAAACCAAAAAACGAGTTACTATGGCCTTACAGCCAAATCAAAAACCCTGACAGAGACTATTTATTACAACGACAGAGGAGAACGGACGAGGAAAATAGAATACAGTAGAGAGGGCACGCCCCAGTTTATTTGGACTTATGATTATGCTTATTATAAATAGGCAGTATTATAGCTAAACGTGATCGGATATTTAAATGAGATACGACCAAACTTCAATACTGACAATTTTAGCCGCTGTGACAATTTTAATTTCGTGCGACTACGGTACAAGAACGGGAGCGGAACTTTCACAAGCGGACAGAGATCACATTAAAGGGCTTGGACTTTTAGACGAAGAAGAAAACATAATACTATTTGACCGACAATCGGATTTTAAAACAAGTGGTAATTTCATTACTGACAAAAGACTAGCTTCATACTGGATCGATAAACGGGACGAAACTGAAACATCTGTTGACTTTGGGCTGTATAGCGAGATTGATACAATTTTGACGAAGGATTTGAGTCGTGCTTTAACATTTGCTTCGTACTTAGAAGTGGTAAAAAATGACGGAAAGACTTTTAAGGTATATGTTGACGGCGACAGCACTGAAGTTCGGACGTTTTTCGACCGAGCCATTTCGGAGTGGAGAAATAGAAACAACCGCTAACAAAATGTGTATACCGGTTTGGGCGTGACGTGTTAATTTGAAATTTTGTTCTCTTAATTTCGTTCGGCAACTTAGGACAGTGAAGCGTTTCGCAATGGAAAAATTGATTTATGGGGTGAATGCGATCTTGTTGTTTTTGATTGCTCGTTACGAATACAATTCCGACAGCGACAAATCTATAATACTTTCATCGATCGCTTTTGTGACCCTTTTGGGTGTAAACTTGCTGTTCGGTTTATTTGCGCATTTTGACAAAAAGACAATCTATAGACATTACTACTATTCCGCCGTGGGACTATTTCTTAGTGTGGTAATACTATTGTACATCTACATAACCGGTGGCGTTTGAACTGACGATTCAAAAGGGACAAAGAGTAGTGAGAGAAACCAACTGCCACAACACAGTGCGTATGCCATTGCCAGCGTTCCACTTAATTTGTAGTTTAGCTTCTTAATAACGTTCGGTCCCGGGGGACAGATTGAGCGGGCCGGCCGGTCAACGTCATGTGCAAACGGCTGATAAAAAATTAGACATATGACCATCGCAGCAATTCTTCTCTTAACAACTATTTTATTAGACACACCGGACAAGCTTGAGCAAAAGGCCTGCGACCACTTTTTCAACCATATTTACGGGCAGGAATACAACGACTATAAAGTAATTGAGTTTCAAAATCGCACGGACACATCTAAGTATTGGGGAATCGTTTACCAATGTGATAATTGGGACGAAACGACAAAAAAGGAAATAGTAACTTCCGTGCCTGGAAAGGCGCTTGCCGTAAATGCGAACGTGTCTGAGATAAAGACAAAAAGGATTAGAAAAAATTCAGGACGACTGAAGATCTATGTCCACTCAAATATTCACGTTGGAGACAACTATTTTGTTGCTATCGCGACTTACAGAAAACTCAGGTTCGCGGAATACTTTTTCATAAAGTTTGACAAAGAAGGGAACATAGTTGAAACATGTAAGGCCGCAGAAATAATTTAGGTCGCCTTCTGAGCAGAACACTGTTTACGCGCGATTAAAAATTCGAATTAACCCGAGGCTGTGAAGATTTTGAAGGAATGACTACGCTATATTAGCAGACGAAAGACACATCCTTGCCGAGACCGATCTTCACCATATCAAAGCGACCAACGAGCCAGCTTCTTAGCAGCCTGCAAAGGCTATAACAGATGAAGGTGAAATACAATACATTGCTATTTTGCAAGTGAACAGTCTTAAGTTCATTCTTGAACACACCTATCTAAAAAAGGTCAGAATAATACGTTTTACAAGATGCGAGAGGTAAGGCACAGCAATTGCGTAATCGCTGGAAACAAATTAAAAACTCATGAGGATAAACATTTTCTTTCTTGCAGCAGGCATTTTTATATTTTCAAATCAAGTAGTGGCGCAAACCAACCCACAAGACTTAACCAAGACAATTGCCGAGATGGACAGTCTTTTGTTCTACGCGTTTAACACTTGTGACATTAATATGTCAAAATCTTTATTTACCGAAGACCTTGAATTTTATCATGACGCGGGCGGGCTTACAAATTATAGTCAGAATGTAAACCTCATAATACAACGGTGCAGTAGAGAAACAAAAGTCAGAAGGGAATTAGTTGACGGTAGCCTTGAAGTTTTTCCAATCAAAGATTTTGGCGCTATACAGATCGGGAGTCATCGTTTTTATTATACGGAGAAGGGACACGAAGAAAAGCTAGATGGGACATTTAAGTTTATTCATATTTGGAAAAATGTTAACGGCGATTGGAAAATATCTCGCGTAATCAGTTACGACCATTGACAATTGAGTCGTAAAAGGAAACGCTCAAACTAAAACTCTGGTACGCCGAGTTTAAGAGTTCGGTGAATGTGCAGCAAGTGCACAAAAAGCGATAGATTGGAATCATTAATTAAACGTGGCGTACGCGGCATATATCGGCGTTGTGGCTAATTCGTTTAGCTCCCTGGATACAGTTTATAAACTGACAAATTCGGTCGATAAAAAGTCAAAGAGACATTGATACTACGGCGACAATTTACAACTCGGTAACAGTTTACATGTCCCCCAGACTGTCGCGAAAAGTTTTGAACAAAGAGCGCGAAAACAAATCGGTGTCCGTGGACAAAATTCGTTCAATTCCGCTGATAGTTCGGTGGACTTGAAAAAAACAAAAACCGACTTAGATTCAAACAAATATGGAGTCCGGCGTTGTTAAAAGTTTGATTTCAAAAGTTATATTTATCACCGGCAACCAGTCGCAACGGTCTTGTCTGTCGCCCTCCGGATCTTACCAAGCGCAAATCTATGATATGAGAAATAAATATATCCTTGAATACTCACTGATAATAATCGTAATACTTCTAAGTATAACAGGATTTTGGAACATCTATTTCGGAGTTGATGCGAATCCTAACCTGTATCACCACCTCCATGTTATAACAAATTTGATTTGGTTGCTTTTGTTGTTATACCAACTCAATCTTATCGGAAAGAATAAACATTTAATTCACCGTAAAATAGGGCTAGCAGTTTTGGTTGTCGGCCCTTTGTTAGTTGCCACTACCTCACTTTTATCGATCCATTCAGCTCACAAAGGTTTAATTTCAGGTAGAGGTGATTTTTTGATTGTGCAAAATGTGATGGTAACCATAGAACTGGGATTCTTAATAGCGCTTGCCTTTATCTTTAAAAAACAAAGGAAGCTTCATGGGGCCTTTCTTTTGAGCACTGCGATATTATTCATGGGAATAGCTCTATTTTTTACACTTCTTAGTTTTGTACCTCAATTCAAAATTGAAGGCCCGGAAACTTTTTACAGGTTTGGCACTGCCGCTGCAACTTCACGCTATGTTTGTATAATTGTGGGACTTATATTCTTCCTGAAAGCTTATAAAAATGGATGGCCATTGCTTGTAGCAGGTTCGTTCTTTTCTTTAAATGAATTGATAAATAACTTGCTAGCTGACCATAATCAAATTCAATTACTCACGGAAACCGTTGGTTCATTAAATCAGCTCCTTGGATTTTTAATTAGCTTTTTTATCCTTTTTATAGTTTTGCTTTCAACGGGGATACGCAAAAGGAATGGGCCTAAAGTGCAGTTTGAGAGCATCGGCTTCGTCGACAGCGGACAGCTGGCGGACTTCACACCACTCGACAGAAAAAAACAAAGTGACGTGTGACAACAGCGAACAAAACCCTACTGGCCACAACAAAGTGGGTAATCAATGGCGAGAGTAGTTTAAGTTTGTAGTTTCAGTTTTTAAATAAAGTTTGGTTTTTTCGGACAGTGACTGGCTTAGAATTCGCGCCACTGCTTTTGCACTAACGTTAGCAGTAAACAGGGGCTCGACATTTTGGTCCACACGAGCAACACTCAACGACAAAAATTCCAACGGGAACAAGTTAATCGCTTCGGGACAAATTGGACTTTGAAAATAAATCGGCGGATTGAAATGATGTTCTATTAAAAAAGGTACAACATGCAAATAACAATTCTAGGCTCAACCGGTCAAGTAGGTAAAGCAGTGATAAATCAGGCACTGAAAGCGAAATATCAGGTTAAGGTACTAGTGCGAAATCCTGAAAAATTAGGTGACCTGCAAGCGAAAGTACAAGTCGTTCAGGGGAATTTATTAGATGAAGCTTCGGTAGAAAAATCTTTAGTAGGAAGCATAGCCGTTATTAATGTATCAGGTGCTGTAAAAGAGAGCAATCAAGTTGAAAAATTTAAACAAATAGGGCCCATCTTGGTAAGTAAAATGAAACAACTGGGCATAACAAGACTTATCAATATTTCTTTGGCAGTAATACACCTTCCTCATGAAAAATTAGATTTTCAAAGAAAAATTATAAGGATTCTTGTTAACCTATTTTTCAAAGAGAAAAAATTAGTGAATGAGGCAGTGATGGCCGCAGTATTAAGCGAAAAAAGTCTTGATTGGACATTTGTCCGACCAGCATTCTTTTCCTCAAAGAGTGGTTCTGGCAACGTTTTAGCTGATGATACAAAAATGCCTGGGACAACCATCATGCTTGAAGACTTAGCTGTGTTTTTGGTGGACCAAGTAGCATCTACTGACTGGATAAGAAAGGCTCCTTTAGTAGCTTCAAGAATAGATTAAAAAAGCCCTCCCGATGATTAACGGGAGCAACAGACGACGTTACGAATGACGGGGAAGAGAAA
>DASQTN010000382.1:0-3106 GCA_035641895.1 Chryseolinea sp.
GAAGAAACATTTTTTATGGGTAAATGAAATCCAAATGAATGAAAGCTCATTCATTTTGACTAGATGTACGAATGTAGCAATAGCTGCCAGGCCCCGCTTTCATTTCCTGCGCTGAACGGATGCATTTGCTACAGTCGCTAAGGTTCGGAATTGTGACAGCAATGAAGCGATGCGCTGGTAATTGACGGTGACAGATTCATCACGTTCGGTAAGTCAGAATCACTCGGCCCGATTTGCTCGGTTGTGCATCAATGAGCTCGAGCGAGTGACGTCGCACACCGTTAAAGAGCTGCTTGCCGCCGCCGACGACGACGGGGTGAACGATCAGCCGCAGTTCGTCGATCAGGTCCGCATCCATAAGACTAGCAACTAGCCCCGCTCCACCGACAACATACGTGTTCTTTCCTGGTGTGGCCTTCATTGCGCGAAGCTCGGCAATGTCCCGAACGATCTGTGCCTTGGGCCACGAGACGCTCTTGAGCGTGGTCGATAGGACAACGTGAGGTGTCTGCGCTGCTAACCGCGCGTAGGCAATCTCGCTGCTGGAGGGAACCCTCCCCTCCTGAGACGGGACCTCCGGACTTGGCGGCATACATTGAGGATTCGCGTAGATCGATCGCCAGTACTCGCCGTAGCTCGGATACATGCGGCCGCCTAAGAGAAACATATCGACCTGATCGATGAACTGAATCGCATCCGCCCATGAATCAACCCACTCCGTTTTTCCGTCGGTATCCTCGACGAAGCCATCCAATGAGACCTGCATCGCAGAGATCATCTTCCTTGAGGTGTTGTTTATCACTTCTTCCATGTTTTTTAATCGGTGTAATATTTCTGTTCAACAAATGTACTGCCTGACCGTTATCTGATTAAGGTGCCAAAGTGGACTTTTTAGCGGGCTAATTTGGACAGTTTTACTTCTACCCTTTGATAAAATGAAATTAAATGAAGCACCTTACGATCATCGTTCCTGACGGCCAGAGTACGCTAACTAGTGTGTCTTGTATACTGGGGGCTTACGACATATTCACAAGTGCTAATCAGTACTGGAAACAACAAGGAAGAGAAGAATTGTTTAAAATCGAACTCGCGGGTCTTTCAAAAAAAGCCGACTTCCACAACGGTTTGCTGACATTGAAGCCACAGGTAAAAATTTCAACCATCTCGCAAACTCATCTTATCATTATTCCTTCAGTAATTCATCAGAAGGCAATGAAAGGAAACAAGATACTGGCTGATTGGATTGCAAAACAATATAAAAACGGTGCTGAAATTTCCAGTATGTGCACTGGTGCATTTATGCTGGCTTCCGCAGGTTTGCTGGATGGAAAAAATTGCTCTACGCATTGGGATGCCGTTGACGATTTCAGGACCTTGTTCCCCAAAGTAGTTTTACAAGCCGATAAATTGATTACGGATGAAGATGGGATTTATACGAATGGTGGCGGTTATTCTTTCTTGAATCTTATAATCTATCTTGTAGAGAAATATTATGATCGGCAAACAGCCATCTATTGCTCTAAAATATTTCAGGTTGAACTGGATAGACAAAGCCAATCACCATTTACCATATTTTCGGGCCAGAAATCACACCTCGATGAAATTGTAGGCAAAGCACAAGCCTATATAGAAAGCAAACTGAACGAAAAAATATCGGTTACACATTTATCTTCCATGTTCGCTGTCGACAGGCGAAACTTTGATAGAAGATTTATTAAAGCAACGGGAAATACACCTGCTGAATATTGCCAACGGGTAAAAATCGAAGCAGCAAAAAAAGCACTTGAAACCACCAGCAAAACAATTGCTGAAGTAATGTATGACGTCGGTTACTCAGACGCGAAAGCGTTTCGCGAAGTATTTAGAAAAATCACAGGAATGTTGCCCTTGGAATACAGGCGCAAATATAATAGGGACGCAATGGTTAACGGAACATTGACACGAAGATGAAATCCTTTAAGGTTAAACATGTAGAAAACGTTGAGCAATAGCTATAACATGGACATGTGTTTAAAAATTTTTGGAATTAATGGGAAAGTATCTTTTGCCTGCTCAGGTGTTAATTCATTACACCTTCCATCGGAAGTCTCATTTCATATTACCATGCAATAGGAAAAGGGTATTTTAAACACGTAGCGAATATCAAATTCCATGACCCTAAGAAAGCCCTTGCTATTCTTAACAAATCCAATTGCAAAATTGGGGTTACCTTCGACCAATTCATGTAATCTATCGAAATATTTGAAGCAAAAATTGTCATCTAATCAGGTTTTCACCAAGTGCAAGGTCACTTAATTTAACATTCTAAACGTAACCTAATGTATCGCATTTGTATTTCTCTTTTCTCCGTTTTTATTTCATTTTCCACCTTAGCTCAAAAATCTTTTCAGAAAGGCTACTTCATCGACAACGAAGGAACACGAACGGAATGTTACATCAATGAAAAAGAATGGTCCCGAGATCCCAAGACATTTAGTTACAAGGTTGGCCAAGGAAATGCCATGTTAGGTTCCGTCAGAACGGTAAAAGAAATTGGCATTGGTGAGACACGTTATCTTAGATTTGAAGTTCAGGTTGATCAGTCTTCGAGCAATCGCGATAGCATCACAGAGAATAGCTCGCCGAAATGGAAGCGAGATACACTCTTTCTCTCCGTGTTAGTGGATAGTAAAGCTGATTTGTTTTATTGCAAACGAAATGGTGAAGACAGGTTCTTCTTCAGAGTTGATGATGGTCCGGTTACACAACTTGTGCATAAACTTTACCGGATTACCGGAAGCAGCACGCAGCAACCGCGCATAGCGACAAATAACGCTTATAAAAATCAGCTTAAAAATGATGTCAATTGCCGGCAATTTTCGGATGAAAAATTGAAAGGTCTATACTACAACATCGGCGTGCTGGTAACTTTTTTCAAACAACAAAACGAATGTTGGGGAGGTGAAATAACGACTAGTGATGCCATGGACCACGGGATGCTTCACATTAAATTGGCACCCGGCCTTAGCTTTGCCCACGCTGAAGGATATGCTGCGGGTGAGAAATACCAGGATTATGAGCCTGGTACGGGATTCAGATTAGGCGTTGATTTTGAGTTTTCGTTACC
>DASQTN010000383.1:0-2151 GCA_035641895.1 Chryseolinea sp.
ATCAGCACCATGACAGTCGCTCAACGCATTGCAGTGCTGGAAGTAGAGGTAACGAAACCCACGAACGGCCTGGAAGTGCCGGCAAAACTAGATCTCGATGAGGTTACGTCGGCTTCAGAATCGGAAATTACGCTAGTTGAAATTGAGGGTTCCAAACGTATCCCGGTTTCATTTCAAATTGACAATAAAGAAAGTCGAACGCTTCATTGGATGGTAGGTTCAGAAAACGAAAAAGCAAAAAAACATACCTATGAGCTCATTAAAGCAGCCCCTGCAAAAAACTCTAATCTCATAGAAGCGACGGTGAAAGATGGCGAACTACTCATCCATGCCGGCAGCAAAAATTTGCTTCAATATAATTTCAAAACGGTCTACCCGCCGGCCGGTATCGATACTGCTTTTAAACGCAGCGCGTTTATACATCCATTGTGGACGCCGACGGGAAAAGTTTTAACGCGCATTCAACCGCCAGATCATTATCATCATTATGGAATCTGGAATCCCTGGACGCATGTTCTCTTCGAAGGTGATACTGTCGATTTCTGGAATATAAAAGGCAAACAAGGTACGGTTCGTTTTGGTAAATTTGTTTCCGTCACAGAAGGACCAGTTTACGCAGAATATCAGGCGTTGCATGAACACGTTGCCTTTAAAAAGGGAAAAGAAAAGGTAGCGCTGAATGAACTTCAGACAGTACGTGTATACCGACCAAAAGATGGAGAGGACAACTACCTCGTTGACATCACCATTCAATTGAACTGTGCTTCGCCTAGTCCGTTTTTGATTTTGGAATATCGGTATGCAGGATTGGGATGGCGGGCTACGGAAAAATGGAATAAAACAAATAGTGAAGTCCTGACGTCTGAAAGCAAAGTCCGTAACGGCGCAGACGGTACGACAGCGAGGTGGGCGATAATTCAAGGCGCGTTGGACAATGAGTATGGTGGAGCAGTGATGATGTCCCATCCACAAAACTACAATCATCCGGAGCCGTTGCGTATTTGGCCGGAAGAATCCAATGGTGGCGAAATGTTTGCAATGTTTGCTCCGACGAAGACAAAAGATTGGATGCTGACACCCGGTAAGACTTATGTGCTAAAATACCGGTTCAATGTTTTTAGCGGACATTTTACGAAAGAAAAAGCAGAAAGTGGTTGGCAATATTATGGTACTCCTCCGAAGGTAACAGTGAAAATGAATTGATTTGATTAACTATAAATTTTCCCGGTGTATGAAAAGCAATAAAAATAAACCCACAGTCTCCAGAAGAAAATTTCTCGAGACGTCCGTGAAAGCTACAGCGCTGTCAACGATCGCCCTGGGCGTCCCTTCCATTGTACCGTCCAGTGTATTTGGAAAAAATGCACCGAGCAATCGTATTAATATCGGAGCAATCGGCACAGGTAGAATTTCCCGTGACCACGATTTGCCGGGGGTTTGGAGATATGACTACGCACAGGTCGTCGCCGTATGCGACGTCGACTCTAAACGGGCATCGGAGGGCAAGACGCTCGTAAATGAATATTATACCAAGCGCGATGGAAAACCTTTTAATGGTGTAAAGGAATATCACGACTACCGCGAACTCATCAATAACAAAGATATCGATGCTGTGCTCATCAGTACACCGGATCACACGCATGCTATGATTGGAATAGCTGCAGCGAGAGCAAAAAAGCATATTTATATGCAAAAGCCTGCATCGCTTACTATTTCTGAAGGAAGACTTGTCAGCGATATTGTGCAAAAGAGTGGCGTAAAATTTCAAATCGGAAGCCAGCAGCGTTCGTCTGAACAATTCAGGTATGCCGCTGAGTTGGTAAGGAATGGTAGAATTGGTCAATTAAAAACTGTTTCTGTTGGGCTTCCTGGTGATCCTTCCGGGAATGAGGAACCTGAGATGCCAGTGCCGCCAAATCTAAACTATGATATGTGGCTGGCATCAACACCCATGGTGTACTACACAGAAAAGCGAGTTCATCCACAGGTAGGATATGATCGGCCGGGTTGGTTACGATGTGAGCAATTTGGGGCCGGCATGATTACTGGCTGGGGCTCTCACCATATTGACTCCGCACATTGGGGAATGGGTATGGAGCGGTCAGGTCCTATCGAAGTGTGGGGGCATGCTGAATTTCCGAAGAGTGGCTT
>DASQTN010000384.1:0-2898 GCA_035641895.1 Chryseolinea sp.
ATTACGATCGTAGATTTGATAACTTCGAAAAGAGTGTACAGTGGCCGGCCGGCGGCTGATGGTTCATACTACGTCTACATACGCGAAGGATCTAAATATGAAATGTCAGTCGATCCTGAACAAAGTAAAATCAGTTATTTCGCCCGGCAGTTCGATCTTACAACCGACAAAATACCTCAGCGTGAGAAAGTGAATGTTATACTGAAACCGCCAGTAGCGGGCGATGAATTTTCTTTGGATGGAATTCAGTTCAAACCTTTCACTAGTCAGCTCGAACCTACGTCAGAGAATGAGATAAAGAGACTGGTCCGGTTAATGAAAGCAAATCCTCATCTCAATTTTGAAATACAGGTAATGTTGAGCGGATATGAAGAAGATTCCGTGCGTTCTTCTCCGGACCTAACTCAAATTGTTGTGGATTCGATCAAAATGCAAATTGATAATGTCGATTCGTTGGGGCAACTTTATAAGCAGGACACCACTATAACCAAAACGACCTATCACAATAATCGTACGCAAGAGCAAGCAAACAGCATCGTGGAATATTTAGCGAAATCTGGCGCGGATACAACCGGTATTAAGACTTTAACCAACGCTATTCCCGCGGTACTGCCCGAAAATAGAAAACTTACGATTAAGGCTGTTGCGCGTGCAAAGTGATTAATAGGAAAAGGGAACAGCTACCAATGTTTTGTCCCAGATAAAAACCATTTCAGCCTCTTCTCCCACCTTTTCAAAGGAAATGGTGAATTGCTCAAATACACGTTCCTGCTGAACGGCATGTACTTCGACTGTGAGAACATCCTTCGCAGCGTTTCGATTAGCTTCGCCGTCGGCCCCGATTCCCCATTGGCCATATTCAGAATTGAAAATTACTTTCCAGGTTTCTTCACCCGGAATAGTCCATAACGAGTACTTACCGCTTTTTAGCGTCTTTCCTTCAATTAATAGGTCCTTATTGGTCTGAAACGTTGTAGCCTCATTTGCCCCCGTGCGCCACACTTTATCGAATGGCACTAGCCCTCCAAAAATCTCTCTATCTTTCTTAAAGGGCCGATTATAAAATACTTTGATCTCAACTTCTCCCGAATTATACGTGACTTCCTCCTCTGGGCTGAACGATTTCTTGTGCTGCGTGACGAAGAACTTTGCCACAAATCCAAGTATGATCAATAGCGCAACCGCTACCCCGGTGATTATCACGAATTTTTTCATGGTCGACGCCTTAACAAGGCTTTAAAATTCAAGGGCATCAAGCTAAAAACAATTTTTGAATCTTTATTAAAATTAAAGAGAATGGCCTATTTTTGAGACTCAAAATAGTTAGTATATGGACGTAGCATCTTGGTGGCCTTTTTTCGTCGTAATTGCACTTTTTATTTTAGCCATAGTCTCACCTTGGATTTTCCCCAACAAAATGGTGAGCAAGAACAAGCACGATAACGATTTTTGATTTTTTTCGTCCATGTGTTGTCGTCGCTATTGTGGTCATCGACAATATTCATGATTGTTGTAGGTTCCCTCATCTATTCCTGTGCTATATTTACGTAAGGCGCGTAGGTTAACGTTACGCGCGCGGATACTTAAATAGCAGTATTTTCCAATTCAGCGTTAAGGAATAGTGGTAATTTGTCTGTATTGGGCAATAATCTCGCGAATTAAAGATACTGAGTACCCAAAAAATTTGTGATCCTTTATTGAACATGTGCGTTTAGACTATGGTCTGGAGAAGTTTGGTATTCAGTGTATTTTTTTTAAGTGTCACCAATCTTCAAGGCCAGCATTTGGGGTTTAGGTTGACGAATGGCAAAAAGCGCGTTCAAATTCCCATTGAAGTTTATAATAACCTGGTTGTTGTTCCTGTAGTATTAAATGATGCGCTTCCCTTAAAATTTATACTGGACACTGGGGTTAGGACTTCCATTCTAACGCAAAAAACTTTTTCTGACATACTTAATTTACCCTATTCTCGCAAGTATTCGATATCCGGTCCGGGCGGGGATAAGTTAGTAGATGCTTACGTAACTAATAACGTGTCAATAGACCTGCCCGGCGTTAGTGGCAAGGGGCACGCGATGTTGGTATTGGCAGAGGACTATCTCGAATTACGAAATTATCTGGGTACCGATGTTCATGGGATTTTAGGTTATGAATTATTTAGTCGTTTTATTATTGAGATCGACTATCAAAAAAAGTTACTAACGCTCATGCAGCCTGAGCGCTTTCGGAAGCGCGCGAAATATCAAATGATACCCATGGCAATTGAGGACACAAAACCCTACATCGTTGTTCCGCTGGTTTTACAGGATGGTACAACCATCGATGCGAAGCTTTTAGTTGATTCAGGTGCAAGTCATGGATTGATGTTGGAGACTTCGTCCGATGCGCGCATAAAGGTTCCGGAATTAGCCGTAAGCAGTCTCCTTGGTAGAGGCCTCGGTGGAGAAATTTTTGGGAAAGTGGGTCGAATAAAATCGTTGGAAATTGCGAACAATACTTTGCATGATGTGGTTGCCAATTTTCCCGATCCCAATAGCTATATCGATAGCTTAAAGACGGGAAATATTTTTAGGAATGGTGCAATAGGAGGAGAAATATTAAGTCGTTTTACCGTTGTTTTTAATTTTCCCAAGGAAAGAATTTTTGTAAAGAAAAACTCCGCATTCAAAAATGACTTTTACTACAATCTGAGTGGTATAACCATCAAGGCTAAAGGCTCAGCGCTTAACATTTTTGAGGTAACGGAGGTTCGCGAAAAATCTGCCTCTCAAAAGGGCGGCATCTTACCGGGTGATCAAATCCTTAGCGTTAACGGCATCGCCGCGAAAAATCTTGATCTCAATAGTGTCAACGGTTTTTTTAACAGCAAACCTGGCCGAAGGATAAAGTTGGAAATTT
>DASQTN010000385.1:0-7670 GCA_035641895.1 Chryseolinea sp.
AAGCTGGTAGGACACATTGCCCTCGCGGATCGATCATCGAACGTCACCAGTTTAATTACGATTCTCCGCTGGATGCTCACAGGCAACAAAAAACCCTTTTGGATTTTTCCGGCTGCCGGCGTGGCAGAGCAGGATGTTGAACACGCCCAAACTTATGGAGAACTAATAAACCAAGCGCTCGACAAAAATGATCTAGAATCGCTACAGTCCGCTCTAAACCAAGAGGGGGCAATTGAAGTAAAACCAAACTTGGTGTTAATGGAGCGACGAGGACAAAAAGCATTTTCTATTTGGTCAAAATTTATCGCTTCCGGAGGGGCCGTACATTCCACGGGAAGAAAAATAAGAGTTTATATTTTTATGTATTTACTCCTCACCGTGATTCCATTATTATCTCCCCTTTTGTGGATCGCTTCTCGAATTCTATTGACGATTAAGCGAAAACAACTCGTACAAGATGTAGAATATTATAAGCAAAACTCGCTACGTAACGGTTAAATCAATTTTTTGTTCCATTCGAAATTTTTTGAACGGATTAGTTGTTAAGATGATCTTATTATTTTTTTATCCAGTGGCGCCAATGCACATTAACACCGCCACCCAAAATGGGTTTAATAGTTTTAATTCTTATAGGAAAGAAGTACTTTCGGGCTCAAATTGCCAAACTAAAAAGGCCTAAACGACGCAAAATTTATAGCTGAAGAAGAATGAATAGGAGTGTTTACATTACCAGATTAGCGAGTTTCTTACCGAATGATCCTGTGTCCAACGATGAGATGGAAAATATCTTAGGAAGGATCAACAACCAGGCTTCCAAAGCAAAGCCACTTATTTTGCGTAATAATCAGATTAAAACCAGGTATTACGCTTCCGATAAAGAGGGAAATACAACACATACTAATACAGAATTAACGAAGCTTGCTATCGAAAGACTTTTTGATAAAGATTTCAATTTAGATGATGTTGAAGTTTTGTCTTGTGGCACGACTACTCCTGATCAACTTTTGCCAGCTCATGCTGCGATGGTACACGGAGCACTTGGGGGACATTCGGTAGAGATCAACTCTACAACGGGTGCATGCAGCGCCGGAATTCAAGCCTTGAAGTTTGGATACTTATCGATTCTTTCCGGAACAGCATCGAACGCAGTTTGTACAGGCTCAGAAAGATTTTCAATCTGGATGCTGGCAAAATACTTTAAAGAGGAAGGTGAAAAAGTTGCACAACTTGAAGGTGATGGAATACTCGCTTTCGAAAAAGACTTTTTGCGTTTTATGCTTTCTGACGGAGCCAGTGCAGTGCTCTTACAAGATATGCCTAATTCTACGAGCCTGTCTCTAAAAGTCGAGTGGGTAGAACAAAGATCTTTTGCTCATGAGCTTCCCGCCTGTATGTATGCTGGGGCAATTAAAGACGCGACTGGCGAGTTTATTGGCTGGAGTGATTTAGATCAAAATGTGTGGACCAGTGAGTCTGTATTTGCCATCAAACAAGACACGAAGTTGTTAGGAGATTTTATCGTTAAAAAAGGCGGTGAACTTTTAGTAGAACTTGCTGCAGCAGGGAAGTTTGTGCCTGAAAAAATTACCTACTTTCTCCCTCATCTCTCGTCGCAATATTTTGCTTCGCGAATTGCAAAGGAGTTGGAATCCATCGGGATGGATATTCCTACCTCGAAATGGTTCACCAATTTAACCTGGGTAGGTAATGTAGGCGCAGCCTCCCCGTTTCTAATGCTCGAAGAATTATTTAATTCAGGAAAGCTTAAGAAAGATGACCAGTTGCTTTTAATGGTTCCTGAAAGCGCGCGCTTTAACTATGCGTATGTGTTGTTAACAGTAGTTTAGCTATACCGTTATTCGTTGATGATGAATTGAAATTTGCAGATAAGCTTTTTAAAATATAACCATTGACGGATTCGATATGGAAAAAGATCACGTCCCGCAAGATCAGGAAAATCTAAACGAAGGTAAATTAGCGAAGCTTTATTACGCTACTGACGATAAGGGGCATTATGTGAAGGTTAACAGTATCGGCTGGGAACCTGAAACTGTCGCGATGCAGCAGGCGTGGGACGTCGTGTTTGACGAAGTTGAGGACGCCCGTAAAAAAGTTTTGGCAGGCAAAGCAAGCCCTTTGTTGTATTATATTAAGAAAAATATAATGACGCATTCCATGGTGGCCAGCTATGCATCGACTTTTGGCTTCATGGTAAGACTGCATTGTCATCCCTATTTTTTTAAAAAACTCTCCCGAAAATCACTGGAGAAATATGCTTACACTTTTCGTATCTCCGTTGAAGAGCTCCTCGATTTAGATCAACTCAAAAAAAATGACCGTTAATTTTACGCACAAGCAATCGGCCCATTGCGAGAGCGGGGTTGTATCAAATCTATTACGTTTTCATGGACTCGAATTTGATGAGCCTATGGTGTTTGGTATAGGTTCCGGTTTATTTTTCTCCTATCTACCTTTTATAAAAGTTAATGGTATTCCGGTAGCAGCCTATCGTATTTGGCCAGGACAAATATTCAAGCGTTTTTCCGATCGTATAGGCATTAAGATAGAAACGAAAAAGTTTTCAAGACCGGAAAAAGCGATGTTGGCGCTTGATCAAATGTTGGAGAAAGGACAGCCGGTGGGCATGCTGACTTCCGTTTTTTATTTAAACTATCTGCCAGCGGCTTATCGTTTTCATTTTAACGCGCATAACATTATTGTTTTCGGCAAGGAGAACGGGAAATACCTTGTAAGTGATCCGGTTATGGAATACACGACTGAAATTTCCTACGAAGACCTGGTTCGTGCGCGATTTGCAAAGGGAATGCCTGAGCCGAGCGGTCGGATGTATTACCCTGTGCAAATTCCGAAAGATTTTAGCTTAGAGAAAGCATTGTGGACCGGAATAAAACAAACTAGCAACCACATGACCCGGATACCAGTCCCCATTGTAGGTTCTAAGGGAATGAGATACTTATCGAAACGGTTGAGGTACTGGCCGGAACGGATTGGGGACAAAAGAGCGATTCAATGGCTGGGAAATATTATCAGAATGCAGGAAGAGATCGGCACCGGTGGCGCCGGCTTTCGATTTATTTATGCTGCGTTTCTTGATCAGGCAAGTATCAAACTTCAAAACGAAAACCTTTTCAATCTTTCCAAGCAACTTACAAAAAGCGGAGACCAGTTGCGCGACTTCGCCTATCATGCTGGCCGCGTCTGCAAAAACCGTAAGTCAGACGTAAAAACTTTTGCTGAACTTGCTGATATGCTCGCCGCCTGTGCTCAGCGTGAGCAAGAAATCTTTCACGAGTTATACGAATTGAGCAAGTCAAAATGAGCACATGCGCCGTTCAACTGGATAACCTTTCGAAGCAGTACCGACATTCCGCGAAGCGTGCTGTTTCGGGTTTGACTTTTGAAATTCCAGAAGGTTCTGTTTTTGGACTACTTGGTCCAAATGGCGCTGGAAAATCCACTACCGTAATGATGCTATGCGGACTGATGCGCCCGGATGCAGGAACAATTTCTGTTTTTGGACTGGATGTTTTAGAGAATGGCATTGAGGTTAGAAAACAAATAGGTGTCGCTCCCCAGGAAATTGCATTATTCCCGATGCTCACCGCGTACGAAAACTTGTTTTATTTTGGGCGGATGTATGGGATGCGTGCCTCTGAAATCGATGCACAAATCAAAAAATATCTACACATCTTCGGCTTAAGTGAAAAAAGAAATAAGATCGTATCTACTTTTTCGGGCGGGATGAAAAAAAGGCTAAACCTGATTGCCGCTATCCTGCATCGCCCCAAACTTATTATTCTCGATGAACCGACGGCAGGCGTAGATGTTCAATCAAGAAATTTAATTCTGGATTTCTTGAATTCCCTGAAAGACGAGGGTACGACAATAATTTATTCATCCCATGTTCTCGAAGAAGCAGAGCGAATTTGTTCTCACTTGGGAATTATCGATGAAGGCAAATTAATCACGATGGGAACGCGCAGTTCGATTATGAGCGTGCATCATGATTGCAAAAATCTCGAAGAAGTATTTCTAAAATTGACAGGTAAAAACATTCGCGATTGAAGATTCTAGCGACCGTATATAAAGAATTTCTATTACTGATCCGAGATCCTGGAGGAATGGCGTTAATCTTTATTATGCCGCTGGCGCTGGTGATCGTTATGGCACTTGTACAAGATGCCCCTTTCCGTGATTATCAGGAAATCAAACTTGAAGTGCTTTTTATCGATAATGATCGCGACTCATTAAGTGCCAAAGTAACGAAGGCGTTTGAAGCTTCACCGAACGTAATGTTGATTCACGAAAAGGATACTGCAGAAGCAAAAAGAAAGGTTCAAGCAGGAAAATTTAAGGCCGCAATTGTGTTACCCCAAAACGCTACCGCGGATTTACGGCGCAAAACCCAACAGCTGATCTCTTCTGTGTTTTCAAATTTTGGATTTCCTGCTGAGGTCGATTCTGCTGAGATTCCCGCCATTAACATTAAAATATTTTTTGATCCTGCTATCAAGTCGAATTATAAGCAAGCTTTGTCGGGCGCTGTCGAAAAAATTGCTGCCAACGTTCAGGCCGAATGGATTCTAGATGAACTTCAACAGCAATTGAGTGAAGGCAAAGAAGACGCGCCACAAAAGATTGCTATCGACGTAAGTAAGATCATGCATGTAGATCAACGGTATGCCTCTGAAAATAAATATCAGGGCCTCGTTCTAAATTCTGTGCAGCATAACGTTCCCGCCTGGACGATGTTTGCCATGTTTTTTATCCTTTACCCATTAGCTGGTAATTTTATTAAAGAACGCGAAGAAGGCAGTATGCTTCGACTTCGCCTGATTTCAGGTTCGCAGTGGCCCGTCATTTCAGGGAAATTTGGATTCTACTTTATGATTTGCCTCGTACAATTCATACTTATGATCGCTGTCGGTATTTATGTAATGCCGCTACTCGGATTGACAAAACTTACCCTCGGAAGCAATCCACTTGGAATTTTGATCACAGCATGTTCGGTAGCAATGGCAGCCACGGGATATGGCGTTCTGATAGCAGTATATTTCCGCACTGCTCAACAAGCGCTTTCGTTTGGCTCCGTTTCAGTTGTGATACTTTCTGCGATCGGCGGTGTTTGGGTGCCTATTTATGTCATGCCAGAAATTTTACAGACCGTTAGTCGATTTTCTCCCATGAGTTGGGGATTGGAATCCTTTAATGATTTATTTTTGCGACAAGCTTCGATACACGCTATTTTACCAAACGTTTTACGATTAGTGGGATTTGCCTTGGTCGCGTTAGGCGCCAGTGTCTTAATCCATAAATCCCGAACCGTCGTGTAGTGAAAAATTTTTAAATAACTGAACATGAATCAGACCGTAGATGAATTGATCGTAGAACTTCGGGCCGAGCTAATCAAACAATTGAACCTGGAAGATATGCTTCCAGCAGGATTTGATGAAAATACTCCTCTATTTGGTGAAGGCCTTGGCTTGGATTCCATCGATTCGCTAGAACTCGTTGTGCTTCTGGATAGAAACTACGGGATCAAACTGAAAGACCCCAAAGAAGGCCGACACGTGTTTCAAAGTATTCGATCCATGGCCGAATATATCGCCAAGAACAGACAGGTAGGCGTATGAGTCAACGTGTGTTTATCACAGGTTTCGGCATCATCACATCCATTGGTAAGAACGCAGAAGAAAATTTCAACTCCCTCGTTGAAGGTAAATATGGTTTTGGCACGTTAGAAATTCTCGACAGCATTCATCGTCAATCATTATCTGCCTGCGAAATTAAACTCGAGGAGCAAGAACTTTGTATGCTAGCCGGAGTGCCGTTTCACCAGGGCTTTACCCGAACTTCCCTAATAGGTTTGATCGCACTAAAGGAAGCTATTGAAAGTGCAGGTCTCTTACCGGAAGAGGTACAGTCATCCGGGCTAATTTCCGCCACGACTACCGGTGGCATCCGCGAGTTTGAAAAGCACTACTATGAAATTATGGATCCTCAACTCCGGGGTGATTTCGTTCGTTTTACAGACACGGCAACATCAGGGGAACATTGTGAACGGATGGCCGACCACGTTGGAATTAAAAAATACCTGGGTACCATCAGTACTGCTTGTTCATCCTCCGCAAATGCCTTGATGCATGGAGCTCAACTTATTAAAAATAACAAACTCAACCGCGTTATCTGCGGGGGTACTGAAGCACTGTCAAAATTTACCGTGAATGGTTTTAATGCATTGATGATCCTTGATAAGGATCACTGTCGACCATTTGATACCACGCGAAATGGTCTCAATCTTGGAGAAGGAGCCGCCTATATCGTCTTGGAATCAGAAGCAGAAGTGGATCGGAAAAAAAGAAAGCCTATTGCAGAATTAAAAGGCTATGGAAATGCCAACGACGCCTTTCATCAAACCGCATCCTCCCCGGATGGAGCTGGCGCTTTTAGCGCCATGAGTCAGGCCATATCTTCGGCCAAAATTCAACCTGGGGATGTTGACTACATAAATGCGCACGGTACGGCTACTGAAAACAATGATTTATCCGAAGGCTTGGGCTTAAAAAGGCTTTTTAAGGATAGCATTCCTTTTTTCAGCTCAACGAAGCCATATACCGGTCATACTTTAGCAGCAGCTGGAAGTATAGAGGCAGCATATTGTCTCATGGCAATAAAACATGACGTAATTTGGCCAAACCTGAATTACAAGAATGTCATGCCCGAACTTGGTATTGAACCTGTGAGTATTCTAAAAAAAGGAATCATATTAAAGAATGTGTTATCCAATTCATTCGGATTTGGAGGAAACACCTCATCTTTACTTTTAGCATCGGTGTAGGACATGGGAGAAAAGGCGAGATATTTTATTAATGGGGTTGGAATTATCGCTCCGCAAAAGACATTTGATCCGGATGTCTTCCTTACCGAGATTTCCCACTTTGATAAGAATGTATTGACTTGTATCCCTCCGGACTTTAAGACCTACATCAATCCCATTCAAATGCGCAGGCTTAGTCGGATGCTGAGAATTGGCTTGAGTGCTGCCATCATTTGCCTGCGTGATTCAAAAATTACAATGCCCGATGGAATTATTACAGCAACCGGCTACGGGTTTCTGGATGAAACCGCAAAATTCCTGACAGAGCTTCTTGAGCAAAGCGAAAAACAACTTACTCCAACCTATTTTATGCAGGGCACTTCCAACGCTCTGGCTGGATTGGTAGCGTTAACAGTAAAATGTATGGGGTACAATAATACTTACGCCAGCAAAGGGTTTGCTTGTGAAAATGCATTAACTGACGCGATGATGCAATTGAATGAAAATGCATCGGCGAATTTTTTAGTAGGGTCATACGATGAAGCTGCTGCAGTTCAATATAATGCCAGCATACGGGCCAGTCACTTCAAAAGCGAATTCATCGATAATATTTCACTTTTCGATTCAAGCACAAAAGGATCGATACAAGGAGAAGGCTCAGCCTTTTTCATGTTGTCTGGAAACCCTTCATCATCGACTTGGTGCGAACTTGCCGACATGCAGCTGCTATACAAGCCCGCGGGAACAGAATTGCAAGAAGCACTGGATAATTTTCTCATTACAAATGGTCAAAAAAGTGAGGATATTGATTTGATCATAAATGGCGTTAGTG
>DASQTN010000386.1:0-6452 GCA_035641895.1 Chryseolinea sp.
CAGGGGCAACCAATACTCAACCCACGAAACTGAATCGTGCAACTTCAAACTCGAAACCTCAAACTTGAAACTAATTAAGGCGCCAACCTGTGCTGCTTCCACGCGTTGTCTATCTTAAGAAACTGTATTCTGTCGTGTAGCCGGTTCGGTCGGCCTTGCCAAAATTCAATGACCTGCGCATCCACCTGATAGCCTCCCCATTGGTTTGGCTTGGGTAGTACGGCTAATCCCTCAAATCGCTTTTCAATTTGTTCCGCACGTTCTTCCAATATCGAACGACTTTTAATGATAGAACTTTGCGGTGATGTCCAGGCACCGACTTGTGAGCCACGCGGCCGGCTTTGAAAATATTTCTCCGCGCGTTCTTCATTGATCCGTTCTGCCAAGCCCTCAATTCTAACTTGTCGTTCTAGCTCTGGCCAGAAAAATGTTAAGGCACACGCAGGATTTTGATCTAGTTCTTTCCCTTTTGTGCTCTGATAATTTGAGTAGAAAACGAACTTCTTTTCTTCGATACCTTTTAACAAAACAATTCGCGACGATGGCCTGTTATCAGCATTTATGGTCGATAGGTTCATGGCATTCGGTTCCATTACTTTGGCATTTAATGCTTCTAAAAACCATTTTTCGAATTGTTGTATCGGATCGGGTAATATTGATGAAACATCTAATGATGCTTTTGAATATTCACTACGTAGTTTCGATAAGTCATACATACGGTTGCAATTTGACGATAAGATTGACAAAGAAATAAAACTTGCACAGGTGAATACGAAGTATTTTATTCAAGTATTCAAACGCTAACAGGATTAAAGAAAAATTGATATTTTACACCTGCGTCATGGAATTCTTTAAGTATAAAAACAAGTTGAACCCAGAGAAGGGCAGGCTCCTAATATCAGAACCGTTTCTTCCTGATCCTAATTTTGAGCGCACCGTTGTTTTATTATGTGAACATAACGACGATGGTTCTTTTGGGTTTGTAATCAATAAGCCATCGATACTTAAAGTTAATGATGTCATTGAAGATATTCGCGCCGTCGAGGATATAGTATTTGTAGGCGGGCCGGTCCAGCAGGATACATTACATTTTCTACATCGAAACACGCCGGTGGAAAATGCTGTTAAGATACAAGAGGGTATTTTCTGGGGTGGGACATTTGAAAGCTTAATGATTGAACTGGATACCGGCAGATTAAAAACATCGGACATCCGCTTCTATTTGGGTTATAGCGGTTGGGGACAAGGGCAATTGGATAAGGAACTTGAAGAAGATTCCTGGATTGTCTGCGATTTTGTAACAGATGAGCTTTTATTTGATACAGACCCGTCCGCGATTTGGAAAAAGGCGTTAGGAGGTATGGGTGGAAGATTTTCTGTATATTCAAACTACCCTGTTGATCCTCGACTGAATTAGGCCTTTTTTGAGTAAATTTACGTTATCTGCCAAGAAATGGAACATTGAACATGGAAATGGAAAGAGAAAAAATAGTAGAGCAGGCACATGCGCACGAAGCCGAAGTGGCTAAAAACCATGTCAACACATTACATTCCGAAGCCGATTTATCTGACCGGGATGAAGCTTCTGATGATCATCATGAGCACGATGATCACCACGCTGACTACAGTAATTATACAAAGCAACAACTTGCTGACTTGATTAAAGATCTCGCCAAGGACGATAATTTTAAGAAAGTAGATAATATTCTACGCGAGATCAAACCGCTTTATGATGATCTCCGCGAGAAAGAAAAAGCTGAAGCCCTGTCGAGGTTTGTGGAGCAAGGAGGTACAGCGGAAGATTTTGAATTCAAAGGCGACGAACATGACAATATTTTCGATGCCAACCTGAAGCTTATACGCGATCGTAAAGCACAGTTCTATAAACAACAGGAAGAACGAAAGACCGAAAATCTAGCCAAGAAACAAGAGCTTCTGGAAAGACTTCGCGTACTCTCCGATTCACAGGATACCACGGATCAGTTTGAGAAATTTAAGGAGCTGCAAAAACAATGGAAGGCAATAGGACCTGTATCAGGACCGCAGGCAAAAACGTTGTGGGCAAACTATCATGCGTTGCTCGACCGGTTTTACGACAATCAAAGTATTTACTTTGAATTGAAAGAACTGGACCGTAAGAAAAATCTCGAAGCGAAACTGGAGCTTTGCGTACGCGCGGAAAAATTGTCTGAAGTTGAAATCATCAAAGATGCCATTCGCGAGCTGAATGAATTGCACCATGAGTTTAAACATTTAGGCCCTGTTCCCAAGGATGATAAGGAGGCAGTATGGCAACGATTTAAAGCTGCATCGGATGCGGTATACGCTCGGAGGGATTCATACCTGCAAAATTTACAGCAGGAACTCCAGGTAAATCTTGGAAGCAAAGCTTCTTTAAGTGAGGCCGTTCAGGAGTTTGTAAACTTTCAGTCTGATCGTATCAAAGAATGGAATCAAAAGACAAAAGAAATTCTTGACATACAAAAACAATGGGAAGTGATCGGAGGGCTGCCAAGGGCGAAAGCCAAGGAAGTAAATAAAAAATTCTGGTCTGCATTTAAGACATTTTTCAACAATAAAAACGCGTTTTTCAAGCGATTGGATGAAGAGCGTGAACAGAACCTGCAGTTAAAAAATGACCTGGTAAAAAGAGCAATTGAACTACGCGAAAGCAACGAGTGGGATAGGACTTCAAATGAGTTGAAAAACCTTCAGATGAAGTGGAAGGAAATTGGGCCTGTGCCCGAAAAATTCCGTGAAAAGGTCTTTAAGGAATTCAAGGATGCATGCGATTTCTTCTTTGAACAAAAGAGAACACAGCATGGTAAAATGGAAGATGAGCAGGCGGAAAATTTAAAGTTGAAAGAGGATATTTGTACTGATCTCGAAAGCCATGCGGCTGCGCGAACCGCTAGTCATGAAATTTTGAGAGAATTACAGGATAAATTTAACTCGGTTGGCTTCGTTCCCCGGAAAGACATTAACGCGATAAGGAGCCGTTACCATGAAGCGGTTGAACGCTTTATTAACAGCATTCCTGGAATTAGTGAAAACGAGAAAGGCAAAATATCTCTGGAGAATCAGCTTAGTGATCTAAGGAATGATCCGATGGCTGATCGAAAGATCTATCAAAAAGAGCAAGTGATCCGAAAGAAGATCAGTAAAATTGAAAATGATATCGGATTGTGGCAAAACAATCTCGAATTCTTCTCACGTTCGCAAAACGCCGAAAAAGTGAGAGAAGAATTCAACGACAAAATAAAAACTGCACACGAACACTTAAAACAGCTTAAAGATCAGTTAAAAATACTTAAGACAGTGTAACCCTTATGGGTGAGTTCAAACATTTAAAGACCGCCTCCTGGGCGGTCTTTTTTGTCAGCGACGCGTTCCGGATTTCATCACTTACCTGATGCTGATTAGCAACTGGCATAAGATGTAAATGATACAATGTTTTTGTGAGATTTACTTCCGTTTAATGGCAAGTGGAATCTCCGAGCGAAGAAAAATTGGCTTGCTCATTTCGATATTTTCCTTGCCCACCAGTGGCGATTTAAAATGAAAACAAATTACATACGGAGTTTTGATGGTCTGCGTGGGCTGGCTGTTCTTGCCGTGCTGGTTTTCCACGGAAGCTATGGCTCATTCAAGGGAGGATTCCTCGGCGTAGACCTCTTTTTTATTGTTAGTGGTTATTTAATCACCTCGCTGTTATTCGAAGAACATCAAACCACCGGAAAGATTTCGTTTCCCAAATTTTATGCACGCCGTGCACTTCGGTTGTTGCCGGCGCTCATACTCGGGATTGTGATCGCAAATATTCTTTGGCCTCTAACCAAGATGTCGCCCACTAACGATCAGGCTATTGCCACTTTTGGTGCACTTTTTTATTCAACGAACCTCATCTTTGATACTGTTACCGGGAATTTAAATCATCTCTGGTCGCTGTCCGTCGAAGAACATTTTTACTTCGCCTGGCCATTTGTGATGGCTTATATTATCGCAACGGCTAGGGGGGCAGTACGCATCAGATTTCTCCTAGTCCTGCTGCTTGGGGTAACGATCTTCCGGATCCTTGCATTTATGCACGAAGGCGAATGGGTCTACAAAATTTTCGTCATTGGCTCTTATGAGTTTACGCTTTGCCGTATCGACTGTATTTTGTTAGGTGCCTTGTTATACTTTTATATGAACGAGCGGGAAGCACACCACAAAACGTTTAATACCAGCTGGGATTATGTCTGGCTCCTTGCCTGCTTTATGGTATTCGTTTCCCTAGGTCTTACCCTCAGCCTTTACGATCCTTACTGGAGGTATGGCGGCTTCATTGTTACCAATTTTGTTTGTCTTACTATAGTATTTCTAGCCATCAGAAATCCGGATCATCCTATTTTTTCTAACAGCATACTGGTTTGGGTAGGCAAGCGGTCGTATGGAATATATATCTACCACTTGCCAATATTCCTGGCAATGGAAGGACTAAGGGTGGCGCACAGCGCAGGGAATTTAGTTCTTGTCACGATTCTTAGATGGGTGGTATCTATTGGTGTTGCGGCACTTTCTTATGAATTTATTGAGAAGCCATTACTGCATTACAAGCGGCGCTATCAGGTTAACCATTAAGAAGTGGTTTATATATCGTTTTCCAAGTTATTTTATGACGATTTGTTTGCTGAAGACCAGACTTACTTTATTTTTGCAACCTCATTTTAGAAGCATAGCCCATCGTTCGCCCGGTGAAAACTGATTCGTAATCAGCTGGCTGCGAGTAAAATGGATCACTTTAGCTCATCTGCCAGTTGGCGGAAACTACTTGTTTCAGTGAGTAAGTGAAATAACATAAAGGCCTCCTTAGCTCAGCTGGTAGAGCAACTGACTTGTAATCAGTAGGTCGCTGGTTCGATTCCGGCAGGGGGCTCACCTTAGAAACCGCAGAAATGCGGTTTTTTTTATGTCCTGATCCGGTTTTGCCTTTTTTAGGTACTGTATTTTTGATATTCGCATGCACTTCTCTTCGAAAAGTGTCCTTTAGTTATGCAAGTCTTCCTCGTCGCGCTTTTTCGTGATTGGAGTTGAATCAATTTCATTTAACTCTTTGGATATACCTGTAATTATCTCATCTATTTCCTTCGCCGAAAGTTCTACTTTTTCGAAAAACCAGCGATAGTCCAATTCGGTTTCCAGCTTTGAGAGTTGGATTAATCCCAAAAGCCTTGCAACGGGACCTCGTACATGGTGAGCGTTCGAGTAAGCATATTTCAAAATTTTTTCATTTTGTGATTTAATATCTTCAGTTTTTTTTATAACGAGATCTTCCAAATGTTGGTTAATTTCATTTAATCGCTCCTGGGCTTGAACAAGTTCTTCGTTTTGAGTTTCAATCTGCTCGGATTTGAGCTTTAGTTCGGATAGCATCCGTTTGTTCAAGGCATCGTTGTGGATTATGATAGATTGGAATATAAAACAACTTATACTCATGACACAATAGGCAACGATGGTCCTCATCCCCACCAGAGCAGACTCATGTGTAGGTACCCCCCTTTGATCTATGCCTACCCCAAACTGTGAAAGAGCCCAATCAAAGAACACCAGCGCAACTAACGTCGGCAAAATACCTGCTATCAGCAAGATTGGTTTTTTGCTATCGAGCAATAGATACGGCATAAAACTAAGGGCCAACAAATAAATTCGCAAGCTGTCGTAGTTCGCCTGCTCAATCACTTTCATGCTTCTCATTAGCGAAATGTATGTGTACCATATAAAACATACTGTCGTATAGCAGAGCAGAATCCTGCTCAGTGTCGTGAAATATACCCGGTTCAATAGGACGGGGATTATAAAAGAGACTAAACCGACGATGAGAAAGTGAAGGTCTGTCCCAGCTGAAATGTGTCCAAAAACAAATCGCCTTATGATAAAAAATAAAAGAAGACAGCCACATAGTAACAACGAAATGTAATTGGAAAGAAGAATTGCTCGTTTCTTTTGGTATTCATCTGTATCGCGCAGACCACTTCGAACTATGTTTCTAAAAAAACTCATTTGATTGTTTACCGCGAATATTTGACCGATTACCTAAGATACAATCTTTTGACAAGTTAGAAACCCGTATCGCCCTATTGTTGCGGTATGTTCTACAGCTTGGTCTGCATTTCGTAAAATGAATTACTAGTCGCTTGAGACAACGGGACAAACGAGATTCCGAAACAAAGATCACCTTCGGGGTGGCCTTTTTTGTACTTTCTAATTTCCTATACAGGGTCGCCGGGTTACATGTGAGAGAGCAAAGGTCAACTTACGTTGGAATTTTAAAATATTACGATGGGTGAGCCGGGCAATGCTCAACATTCGTGCGCTTGTTGTGGATGAAGCGTCAACAAGAGTGGTAGGAAACTGCTTACCAAAATTCTTAGCGTTATTCCATCGTTTATTTAAACTTTAATTTAAAAGCA
>DASQTN010000387.1:0-3380 GCA_035641895.1 Chryseolinea sp.
CGTCCATGAGACCATAAATTAAATGTTAAACCTGTCAACCTATTTCAGGACAAGACAAAAACACCGAATTTCGAACACCGAATAATGAATGACGATCGGAAAACAAAATATCTAGCGTGAGACCGATTGATAATATCAATAGAAGAAATGAAAATAGGTGGAACAGCTGGATTAAAAAACTCCCTAGCCGGGAAAGGGAAACGAGATAGAAAACTTATGGCTGCCATCGTAACTGTAAGATAAATCCAGATCGTAGCGGGAAGCAATTGACTTTACTATCGCTAACCCCAAACCTGTAGAAGATTTATTTGATGACCCTTTATAAAACCGTTTAAAAATTTGCGACTCATCCAGTCTGGTTTCTTCACTGGAATTTTCCACGGCAATGCTTGCTTGCATGATTTTTATCTCAACGGTGCCTCCATCGCGATTATGCACAATTGCATTTTTTAAAAGATTTGTTACCATGATTTCAGCAAGCTCGGGACTCATCTTATATAACAATGCACCTTCCTCCTTTATTGAAACAACAACGGATTTAAATTCCGCTAAATCCGAAAAGGCATCGACACTTCGACGGGATAATTCACCAAAATTCACTGGAATTTCGTCGGTAAATTGTCGATTCTCAATCTTTGAAAGGAGAAGCAAAGTTTTGTTCAGCCTGGTCAATCTTTCCAGAGACTGTACGACCGAACTTAATTCGTGTAGCTGCTCGTCTGGCAAAGCATTTTTTTCTACCATCAATTCCAGCTTATTAATACTAATAGCCAAAGGAGTTTGTAACTCATGGGAAGCATTTTCTATAAACTGCTTTTGACTGTTAAATGTATCAATGGTTCGTTGCAGGAGTTCTGAAACTGTTTCATTCAAGTCGTTAAATTCTGTAACATTCGTTTTTATTGCCGGGAAACTTTGGTCGCCCTCCAATCGAAATCTTTTTAACTTCGAAAGAATGTGATAAAAGGGTTTCCAGATTTTACGAAGAAGCACATTATTAATTATCAATATGCTGGTAATTAAAATGATGTATAGCCAGATGCTGGCTGATAATAGATCTGCGATTAAATCATCCTCCTCTACCATCGAGGAGACAATTTGCAACATATAATACTTTCCATTCTCGGCCCGGAAAGCCGTCTTTAGCATTCGCACCGGCTCATAGTCCGATTCGTTCTGCATATAAAATGTAGAATCCAAATACACATCCCGAAAATTCGCAGCATATGCCGCAGAAATTTCATGAATTGCATAGTTGCTCTCCATGAAGTCTGTTTTAGAAATCAGGCTGCTGTCGGTCTTAACCTTATCAATGATCAAAATTTTCGAGTTCCCTAACCCATCGTCGATGCTGTCATAAATTTCGTCAAGCATATTAATGTAAAACACAAACGCCCAAACGCCAATAACCAGCAGGAGCGCGATCGACAAATAAGAAAGTGTATGATTTAATAATTTCAAGGTACGATCAATTTATACCCCAGTCCGTATACGGCCTGTATTTCGACATCTGCACCTGCATCCTTTAATTTTTTTCGAAGGTTTTTAATTTGTGAGTAAAGAAACTCAAAATCGTCGGCTTGGTCTATGTGGTCGCCCCAGATGCGTTCTGCCAGTGCCGCCTTATTGATTAATCTGTTTTTGTTCGAAACAAAGTAGGCAAGTATATCAAATTCTTTGCGGTTAAAAACTAACACTTTGTTAGCGACAGTTGCTTCCCGGTCGTCAATATTCAATTTAAGATTGTTAAGTTCAATAATCTTTTGCCCTTCTATACTTTTTCTTCTGATTACCGATTTTACCCGCGCTGTTAGTTCCGCGAGGTGAAAAGGTTTCGCCAGGTAATCATCAGCGCCCAGGTCAAGTCCTTTCACTTTATCATCGACAGAGTTTTTGGCGGAAACAATAATTACGCTTTCCTGCTTCTTCATTTTTTTCAGCTCTTCGAGAAGCGACATACCATTCCCGCCTGGAAGTGTGATGTCAAGCAAAATACAATCATAATCGTACGTCATTATCTTATCATATCCGGAAGAAAAATCTGTCGCCGTTTCCACCAGAAATTTTTCCTGTTCGAGCGACTTCACAATAACGTCGCGCATTTCTGCCTCATCTTCGATTACAAGAATTTTCATGATTTCTTTGTTCTGTCTTTAAATGTAGGGCCAAACAATGGGTTTCAAAATAAAATCGTGATTTAGGAAAGAATTAGGAATAACGGTATCACGCGTTTGGCATCCTGAGGTGAGATTGTCTATCAATAGCACCTTGACCCTGCTGTGAAATTAGTAAAGCGAATAGTCTCAAACGGCAAAGACACCAAGGGTCGCAAAGGTTTTTGCTACCCCGGGTGTCTTGGTGCAAGATTTAGAACTAACGCATAACAGTAACTAGAGCTAAGACTTCCTTTTCTTGCGATCAGCCCTTTGTTGTTCCCATTTTTTAACCTGTTCCTCGGTCAAAACCGATTTTGTTTTCGACAGATAGTCATTACGTAGGTCCTTCGCTTTTTCCCGCACATCTTCACGCGCCAGCGTGCTGTCATTTCTTAATGCCCGAAACTTCTCTCCAAATTCTTTGTCGATGGATTTGATCTTAGAGGTCTGCTCATCACTAAGGGAAAGCCTCTCCTTCATTCGCTGTGCATGTTCCCCGCGGTAGCTTGCGATCCCGGCTTTGTGTTTCTCGGCCTGATCTGCACGATAAGCCTTCCACTTGGTTTTTTGATCTTCCGTCAACACTTTGGCAATGGCACTATTCTTCTGCTGTCGCAAGGATCTTCCCTGTTTTTGTATTTCCTCCCGTGACAATGTTGAATCTTTGCGCAACTTTAAATGCCTATTGGCAAAGTCTTCATTGATCGCTTTTACCGCTTTGTACTGAACGTCATCCAAAGCCAACTCCGTTTTCATCTTATCGGCCTGCTGGGCCGCGCGATCCATCGCATCACCTTTCCTCTGGGCAAACATGATGGTGCTCACCATCATCAGTCCTAATAACAAACCAATCTTTCTCATATTGTTTTTTTTAGGTAAGACGTGCAGAAATGAGTCCAGGATGTATCAATATTGAAATTATTAGACAAATAGGAATTTATATTCTGCACAACGGTAGGTTAAGCCGACCAATAAATTCTTCATACGTTTTATTGAAACAGGTATCATTCAGCGATCCAAAAAACTTGCTATATTGATAGCGGTCAAGGAAATTTCTGACGCCGTGACACTATTAAGCCTTCCGTTCAAAATATGTTGTTACAACTTCAAACCCCTCTCTGAAAATGGACGAATTATCAACCTACAGCGAAAGATTCATCGACTGGATCTTTGTTTATGGCCCCAAGCTTATTGGCGCAGTCGTCGTATTTATTTTGGGCCTCT
>DASQTN010000388.1:0-5122 GCA_035641895.1 Chryseolinea sp.
CAGCAGCCAGACAACAACGCCAACAACAGCAAAATTTCTTACTGAAAACACTTTCGTCTTAAACACTCCAATTAGTAACCCGAGGCCATACGCAAATGCTGGTGTGGTCAAACCAAAGATAAAAGCTCCTCTGCTATTACGAGCCATACTGATGGCAAAAAGCAGCACTGCATAAACCAAAATCATCAAGCCAAATCCCCGAGGCAGTTTTTGATTATTGCCATACAATTTTGAAATGGGAATAAAAAAGGGAGCATATGTAAAAGGAACCAAACCTGCGAGAAGCTTATCCGAAGCGCTTCCAGTAATTTCTTGTCCAATTTCCGGATTTGTGAAATACACATAAAATGACGACGCCATACCAAACATTCCCATGATCCAAAGTTGCAAATGCGTAGGAGGATCAAAGAACCCGGCCTTGCCTAGAATCGAAAAAGATCTGTTTGGAGTAGTCTCCATTAACGACCGGTAGATCCCATGTGCTATAACGAGAATCAGCAGGCATGCCGTGGAGTGCAAAAAAACCTGTTCTGGTAGTTCTAAATTGTAAACCAGCGGTTTGTTTTCAATAGTTGTGAATAGCAACGGGAAAAAAAACTGTGAGGACGCAAAACCAATTATTGTAAAAGTAGAAAGCAGATATGTCTCCAGCATTTTTTTACGGAGCCATATTTTTGTTGTAATAAGCCAGGCGAATACCACTGCAGTCATCGCAATGATATTTGTTATCTCCGCGAAAAAAATTAACTGAAAGAGAATTCCCAGAAATAGTATAACCCAAGAAATTCGTACTACCTGTGCAGTAAAATCCTTCTCCCCTATTAATTCAATATCGCGTGCATTGTAAATCATTCTTTTTTCCGGTTATTCCATACTCCGTACAAAGATAAATAAAGCTCAATTTGACTGCTACTGGCAGGTTCCTAAGCTGTCACTTATTTTTTGGTACCAAGCCTTCGCCCATCGGGCCTGACCCTTTTCATTTAAATGAATGTAATCTATAAAATCACCAGCATCCTCACCAATTTGTAAACCAGAAATGACAGGGATGTTGTTTGCGGCGCAGTAGCTTAATATTTCCTCGCCCTGCAAATTAAATTTTCCAGCTTCAACTTCTTCCCGCTCAGCATGCAAACATACTACCAGCGGGATGCTATTTTTTTCAGCAAAGTTTTTAAAGAAATCAAAGCCCGGGTTAAGTTGACCCTCGACATTATTAATCATGAGGTCATTGCCCTTTTGATCGTTCATTGTCCCTAAGATTCTAGGTTTTATATAGCGATCCATTACTTCCAGAACAGCCAACGGATATGGTTGTTCCGGATAAGACTCGTGAACGCCAACAGTCTTTTCAAAAGTCATATTGTCGTGAGCATCATGACTACTCACAAACAGAATTATCATTTTAGCATTGAACGATCCATATTTATTTAAATAGGCGGCGCAATTGTCGGGACCCCAACTCGGAGCACTTATGTTTAGAAATCTAACTCCATCCCCCATCTCAGTTCGCAGTTGATTTTCTGTAATCGTTGTCGCAAGACTATCTTGATCGATAACCGTTCCTCCATTAATAATAGAATCTCCGAAACCAAGTACAATACACTTGTCTTTCTCACTCAAAGGTAAGCTTCGCATGGAAAATTCATTGTAAACAACTTTATTACCAAACCGAACCTTATCCTGGTTCGGCTTTGCGATGTATTCGAATGCAGAATCTTCTTGAAATAAAATACTCATATTACCGAACCCATAAAGTTTCCTCAAGCCAACTTCAACGACAAAAAAAGCAACCAAAAATATCGACGTAATCACAATTAGTTTACGCATTCGTTTAACGGATAGCTTTTTGGTCCCTTGTACAATCTTTTAGAATGCTCTTTGCCAACATTATACTTACCGGAAATCTTAGTCTCTCTGATAAAGCAAAGGGCAAACAGCCTATCAATTGAAGTCCCTTTGGCCAAAAAATAGGCGACTCAAGTTTCATGAAAGATTTTAGAGCGGTGAATCTACCTCTAAGCGCCGACTTCAATGCATCACGAAGGTGATAAGAGCATAATTCAACGTTGTAAAATGCTATTAATTTTTGGCGGCTGGAATACGCCGACAACTCATTAACAAGATCCTCATAAAATTTAAATGACTCCTCATGATACTCTCCTTTCGTAATCGTATAGGTAGCCGCTACACGATCATGTCTTCTAATGAAAACAACCTTTGTCTTACTGAGATGGATGGGATTTCTTTTGACTAGTCTCAACCAAAACTCATGATCCGCCGAGTACCTGATGTGATAATGATAATGTTCAGGGGCTACAAGCGAAACTTTAGCCGACACCTCCGAGAAATTTCCAGGAAAACAGCCAAAAAGAAAGAAAGCAACGGTGGAATGAGGTCCACCGAGCGTTGTTGGCAAAGCAGAATAAGAAAATTGCGTCAGCCTATTATGTTTCATCTGCCGGCTCTCCCAATTAAACGAGATGAACCCAGTCTCAGGTGTAACATTTTTCCACTCCTCGACAATCTTTCGCAGTGCCCCTTCATAAAAATAATCATCCGCGCAAAGTCCAACGTATATAGGCGCCGTTGCCTTATTAAAGAGGAATTGGTTATTTCGATAAACTCCTAGATTCTTTTCATGCCTGAAAACTTTTATTCTCGGATCGGTTAAACTTCTAAGATATTCAGTTGTACCATCATCCGAGGCGTTATCCCCAATTACCATTTCCCAATCTTGAAAATCCTGTGCTAAAACCGATTCAACACACTCTTTAAGGTAAGGGAGCCCGTTCCAAACGGGTGTTAAAATAGAGATCGCAGGTACTTTAGACATATGTTTTGATTTGAGCCGCTTTGTTCAAGCCCTTTTGAAATAGATTACATTACAAATTTACCTAGGCTTCGTTGTATGATAATTTACTACTGACATGTTGTTGATTGAGATCCCTTAGTATGCTCTTCGCCAACATTATACTGACTCGGAACCTTATTGACTCCGATAAAGCAAATGGTAAACATCCAATCACCTGAAACAACTTAGGCCAAAAAATGGGTGATTGTAATTTAATAAACGATTTAAGCGCAGTGAATTTGCCTCTCATTGCTGATCTTATCGCATCCCTTAGATGAAATGAACACAATTCAATATTGTAGAATGCAATTAATTTTCCTCGATTGCAGTAAGCCGACAAGTCGTTAATAATATTTTCATATATCTCAATGGATTCCTCGTGATATTCTCCTTTTGTAATCATACGTGTCGCCGCCACTTTATCGTGCCTTCTAATGTATACAACTTCAGTATCGCTCAAATGAATACCACTTTTCTTCACAAGCCGCAGCCAGAATTCATGGTCTGCAGAAAATCTCACGTGATATAAAAAATGTTCCCCGGCCACGAGGGAAACTCTACCCGATATTTCCGAAAAGTTTCCCGGGAAACAACCAAAAAGAAAAAATGCAGACGTCGCGTTGACGCCTTCAAGATTTTTAGGAAGAGCAGAATAAGAGAACTGCGTTAGCCTGTTATGTTTCATCTGGCGTCCCTTCCAATTAAAAGAGATCAAGCCAGTCCCGAGACTTACATTCTTCCATTCATCAACTATCTTGCGCAGCGCACCGGTGTAAAAATAATCATCTGCGCACAAGCCTACATAGATCGGTGCTTTTGCCTGGTTGAACAGAAAGTGTATGTTTTTATAAACACCTAAATTTTTTTCATGTCTGAAAACCTTTATTCGAGGATCTGTTAGTGACTCAAGATACTCGCTTGTCCCGTCGTCAGATTCATTATCCCCCACGATCATTTCCCAGTCTTGAAAATCTTGTGACAAAACCGAATCAACGCATTCCTTAAGATAAGGAAGACCGTTCCACACAGGTGTCAGGATTGAAATTGTTGGAGCTACGCGCATAACTTTTATTAAATTATTTCACGTTATACTTAATCTCGAGATTCATCTTTCAATTCTTTTTTTTGAGATCGCGAGTTCAGATAAATCTCATATCAAACAAAAAAAGTAACCTTCTAAATCCGGGGATTTTACTAATTATATTTTTTGCACTTTCTATAGCCACAGCTGGAAGTACCTGCCAAAACCGCCAAAAATTCCAGGCAAAAAGAAGCATAGATATTGTCAGGATAATCCATTTGTATTCAGAAATCCAAATGATTCCAATCAATGTGAGCGCAGAAATTACCACAGACGTGATTGCAAGATTAAATGGTCGCCTGGGCCATAACAACTGGTTTTGTTTCAGCCATCGTTTCGCATGAATTTTATAACCTATTGCTGCGGCAATCTCTGCCAATAGAAGCGCAATTGCTGCCCCTATGACACCGATTAGAGGAACAGACAAAATCAAGACTAAAAATAATGTAAGTGCTGCAATCGCGGAAAGCCACAGTTGGAGCTTCGTCAAATTGTTTCCAATGACAACAGCCATCGCTGGTTGTATAACGGCATAGACGAGAACGCCCACCGATAGGGTTGCAAAAAGAAACGGATCAAAAAGAATTTTCCCCTGAGTCCAGAAAACGAAAAAGGGTTCCATAATAAGTTGAAGAATTACAACGCCGGGGGCCATCAGCGCCACAACAACAATCCAAATGGTTGAAAAGGCCGCCTCGCTTCTTGGTTGATCACGTTCGTGTAAGAAGCGCATTAAGTCGGGGACGATAGGATTTACGATGGTGTTAAGACCCTGGAGAGCAACATTGGCCCCGGTTCTCATGGTAGAAAAAGCCGCCAGCGCAACGGGGCCCGCCAACGGGGCCAACACCAGGCGAACGCCTTGTTGTCTGACATTTTCGAATAGCGATTTGCCCAACAAAGGCAAGGATTTTTTAAAGTTTGAATATCCCAAAGGAAATGAAGGCTTTGCAAATCTGATCCTCTCTTTTTTAAGCAGCCTGAAAAGGTCGATGTATAAAAATAGACCTAAAGTCACGCTGCCAACCGCCAACGCGAGACTCGCCATCAACAGATCCGCTCCAAATACAACTGCAACCAAGGGTGACACCGCCGTAACAATCGTATAAAAAAAACCCCACCAGGCAGTTCTTGGAAAATATCCAAATGCAGCCACCACTCTGACCATTAATCCTGAAACTGTGACG
>DASQTN010000389.1:0-7840 GCA_035641895.1 Chryseolinea sp.
CCGTTACATGACCATTCATTTCCTCGTCGGCATATACCTTATTTGATAAGGCTATTCCAATGGCGATGCCTAACATACAGCACAGCCACGCTATTTTGTCACGCGAAAAATTTTTTGCAACACGACGTTGTATTTGAAAGGGAAAGATTAAATAGCCCATTGCTTAAGTCTCCTTTCTGATGGAAGGTTTGTAGTTGAACTTTGATGTTCCCTGGAGAAAAGCAAAAATTTGTCCACAAAAAAATTTCGTGGACCAAGGCAATAAACAACGATATCTTCCTGCTGTCGACCGGAAAAAAAATTCAAAATGAGATTACTTGCTGCAGTATTTTTCAATTTGGAAACGCGCTTTGGCGTCACCGAACTCTACTGCTTTACGCCAGTCAAAGCAAGCTTTCGTATTGTCTTTTAGCTGATAGTAAAAATTTCCGCGTTGTTTAAAATAGGTTGCATTCTTCGGCTCAATACGAATAGCTTCATCCATGTCTGACAGACCAGCACCGAAGTCATCAAGTTGGGATTTGCACGTGGCGCGATTATAATACGCCAATCCATCATTGGGATTCAGTTGTATTACTTTGTTATAATCCAGCATAGCGCCCTCATAATCTTCCAGGCCTTCTTTTACGAGTGCGCGGTTAAAATGTGCGTCAACATTTTTCGGATCGATGTCGAGCGCTTTGTTTAGCGAGGTTACGGCCGATTTGGTATCCTCCAATGCAATGAAAGCGCGCCCTCTATTCAGGTGTAGGGCTACTGTATTTTCACCGGCTTTTTCAGCGTTTTCTAAATCCTGCAACGCTCCGGTATAATCTTCTTCTTCCAATCGCATCAACCCCCGTTTATAAAAAACTTCCTTGTCTTTTACACCGGCCTCTATAAGCTTGTCATAATAATCACGCGCGGGCGGAAATTTTTGCAGATTGTAATAACTGTTACCTAGCCACCTGAACAATTCAGGGTCTGGCTTCTCAGTCAATTTTTCAACCTCTCTGAAATCTTTTATTGCTTCTTCATATTTTTTCGTGGCAAAATAGGCCTGCCCCCGGTTATCGTATGCCCGTGTATAGTCTTTTCTCCGGTCGATTGCCCTGCTGTAGTCCGCAATGGCCGACGGATAATTTTCCTGCTTAAAATGGGCTTTTCCTCTATTATTATAAAGTATCGGATCTTCAAGTCCCAGCGTCACTGCTTGAGTATAGTCCTGAATAGCTTCCGCTAAATTGTTTGATGTAAACTTTGCATCACCACGGTGGAAGAAAGCGACTGCAAGTTTAGCGTCCGTCTCAATGGCCATATTAAAATCTCTAATTGCTTCGTCTAGCTTTTTATTGTCATACCGACAATAGCCACGCATGTCGAATGCCAGCGCGCTTGATACGCCTGAGGTTATCGCCTTGTCCAGATCTGGAAGAGCACCGCTGTAATCTTTTAACATATATTTCGCCGTTCCCCTTTTGAAGAAAAGGTCTGCATCCTTTAACCCCGCATCGACCGCCTTATTTAAATCGGAGATGGATTTTTCGTATTCTTTTAATTCAATGAACGCACCTCCACGCGCTGCATAGATGTTGATATCCTTGCTTGCTTTATCGATGGCCTTACTCAAATCTTCAACTGCACCCTTGAAGTCCTTGGTATTATATTTTGATATACCTAATGCTGCAAACTCATCCGCTCCTGCCTCATTTCGCGTGACGACGATAGCGAGGTCAGCAATCACTCCGGAATAGTCCTTTAATTGATAACGCGCCAGCGCACGGTTTTTCAGTGCCTGTGTATAATCATTTTTTATTCCAAGTGCGCGATCAAAGTCGGCGATAGATTCTTTTACCATGCCGGCGTTAAGTTTGGCTTTACCACGATTGTTAAAAATGACTTCATCATTGGTGCCTAAAGCGATGGCTTTGTCGTATGCTTCAATAGCACCCTTATAATTGTTTTCTTTAAACCTTGCATTACCTAAGGGAAAGTAAATATCCTTGTTCTTGGAGTCCATGCCTCCAGCCTTCTCTAAATAAGTAATTGCTTCCTTTTCTTTTTGAGATGCCACATAAGACAAGGCAAGAGCCTCGTAAATATTCAAATCCGGTTTGCCTCCCTGAATACTCTTTTCAAGATCCGCAACGGCTGGGCTATATTTCTTTTGATGATATTCGGCCAATCCACGTTTCACAAAAATATCTGGTTCTTTTTCACCACCCTGTTCGGCTGCTGTCAACGCATCGACGGTGCCCTTATAATCACCGGCATCATATTTCAAATATCCCGCATAAAGTAAGACTTTACTGTCTTTCACACCGCCTTGTAGTGCTTTATCCAAATATGTGCGGGCCAAATCCTTTTTGCCTAGAAGGTAATTTGAAATACCAAGCATTTTTAAGACCTCAGGCGTTTCGCCTTCGGTAGACTTCGCTTTTTCAAGGTCGGCAGAAGCACCTTCATAATCTTTTAAACCAAACTTTGCCGTTCCCCTATTTAAGAAAGCTTTGCCATAGCTCACGTTGATCTGGATTGCCTTGTCATAATCCGCAACAGCGCCGGCAATATTGTTCGAACTAAATTTTGCTTTACCGCGGTTGTTGAACAGCACCGCATCATTAACTCCAAGGCCTACCGCCTGATCATAATTTTTAATAGCCGCAGCAAAATCGTCTTTCATGAATTTCATGTCACCCAGATTTTTGAAAGCATCTGCATCACTGGCGCCTAGTGACACGGCTTTCTCGAGATCTTTTAGAGCATTATCATAATCTTTCTGAATAAAGGATGCATTTCCTCGGTACAGAAATATTTCTTTGGTCGCAATACCGCTGCTGATTGCCCGGCTTAACGATTCAATGGAGGCAGCATATTCCTTGTTCTTATATTGACATGTTCCAAGTTGATTAAAGACATCCTTGTCACTAATGCCCATTGATACGGCAGCCGCTAATGCCTTTGTCGCGTCTGGGCAATTACCTACCGCAGCGTAGCTCAATCCAAGCATCCGGAATACATCCTTGTCACGAACATTTTTCTGAACTACCTTATCTAATGATTCGGCAGCACCTTTGTAGTCTTGTAAAGTGTATTTTGCAGATCCCACCTTTTGATGGATCTCAACATCATTTCTTCCGGAGGCAAGAAGTTTTTCGAAATCGGCGATACTTCCTTTCCAATCTTCGACTTTGTATTTCGCTTCTGCACGATTCTCAATGGCTTTATCATAGCCGCTATTAATTTCCAGCGATTTGTCAAAATCTGCAATGGAACCCTTGTAATCCTGCAGGTTGAATTTTGCTTTGCCACGGTTATTGTACAGCAAAGCATCTGCCTTTCCTGCTGTTATAGCTTTATCATAGTTTGTGATGGCTTCACGGTAATTCTCCATCCTGAATTTCGCGTTACCAAGATTTACAAACGTCTCATATTGCTTTGCGCCCATGCTCACGGCCTTATCCAAATCCGTAGCGGCACCCTGGTAATCATTAAGATGATATTTTGTATTGCCACGATATTCATATAATTCAACGGTGTTGATACGCGCTTTCAAACCATCGTCTAAATCAGATTTTGCCTTCTCATAGTCTTTAAGATTATAATAGGCCACACCTCGTTTAACGTATGCTTCCTTATTGGAAAAACCGGAATTGATGAGTTGTGTAAGTTGAACAGCGGCATCGTTGTAATCGGCTGCATCGATTTTCTTCAATGCCGATTCCCATTGCACTTGATGAAGTGAGTCTGTTTTTTGAGCGAATGAATAAGAGATTAAAAAAATAAATCCTGCTAAGAATTTTACTCTCATGATAACTAAAAAATGATGGATTGTAAAGTTATTAAATCCACCTGATTGACGTACATCTGTATCGTGTCGACACGGGTTGCACCTTGTAAGAAAAGATGTGATAAACGACAAAAATCGCAGGGTAGATTTACCCTTTTACCACATTCCCGACGACCTGCATCGTTTCAAGCGTGGGACTGGTTTTTCCGCCGCGCGGTTCAACGGTGACGGCAAATGTTGCGGCGCCCCGCTGAATGTCTTTCATTTTGAGCAATCCCGAAAAATTGCCGTCAAAAACACCAGCATCAACGGGTTTTCCGTCAATTATAGCCCAAAGTTGATATTGGTTTTCTTGCGTCAGCTGTTTCATATCCTGAATGCTAAGGTATACTTCTTTGGTAGACTCGTTCCAATACACAGAGGCCAGGGAGCTGGGCGCATTTGGCGTTCCTTTCATCACAACCCTGTTGAATGCAGGATTATTGGTGATTTTCAAATCTTTTTCGATGTTATCAAGGCGTTCATTCACCGTGTTGTAATCCTGGGCTATACGCTGATTCTGCGCAATGAGTTCTGTCAAACTGTTTTCTGTGTTCTTCCACTTATTCCAGTAATTAAACGCGAGGTATGATGTAATGAGCGCTAACGCGATCGAAGCAGCCGCTGCCATCCGCCAAAATGATAACGATGAATCGGGCTTCTTCAGGTCGACTACTCTTGCTGCCGGTTTTGTAGCGTCGATGGCAGCGAAAAGATTGGCTTTAACGGAAGCGCGAGGCTGTATTCCCGCCTTCATTAAAAGGCGCTCCTGTGCTTCTTCGATCAGGGCAAGCTCTCGTTTTAACACTGGATATTGCGCCAGATTTTTTTCAACCTCAAGACGCTCCTGTTCCGAAAGCTCGCCAAGCGCATAAGCTTCCAAAATACCAGACGATATGTAAGCCTCAACGTTCACTCTATTTTTAATAAGGTTCTTAACTCTTTCATGGCAAGACGCATGCGCGTTTTCACTGTACCCAAAGGCAAGTTGAACTCTTCCGACATTTCAGCCTGCGTATAGCCTTTTAAATAATGCTGGTCTATAACGAATCGCTGTTCATCCGGAAGTTGCTTTAAAACCTCTTGCAATCCAATCCCCTCAACATGAAGTTCGGTATAATCCTTTCTGTCCACCTTACCTACGAGGTTTTCTATGTCATCAGTTTTTTTGCTTTTGGTAAATTCTTTCGACCGTGTTTTATCGATCGCCTGATTTCGGGCAATATTCAACATCCAGGTAAAAAGTTTCCCTTTTGAAGCATCATACGAATCTATGCGATCCCATATTTTTAGAAAAACATCCTGCAGAATTTCTTCCGCGAGTTCTTCTTTCTTGATAATTCTCGAAACAACGCCCAACAACGCTGCAGAATAATGATCATATAGATATTCCAACGCACTCTTATCCTTCCGTTGTAAGGCGGCTACAAGCGCTTCCTCCGAAGTATGTTTATAGGTTGTCAGAACGGCTATGAATTTTGAACACGAAAATATCAAAAATTGCGGGTCATTTTTTCCATACCCTAAAAATTTATCGAAACGAAAAAATCCAACGCGTGTATTTGTCTCGTAGGTGATCAAAACAAACAATTAAAATATGAGATTAAAGTTCAACCTTAAGACGATTGGCCTGGCCCTCGTGGCTCTTGTTGCGTGTGCGGCCAGCTACCTCATTGCAGCTGACCATATCGACGCTCCTGCAATAACAGGCACCGGATCGGATATTACCGACGTTTATGCTTTTCAAAGTCCAGCCAATGCAAACAACATGGTGTTTGTAGTGAATGTGCAGGGATTGCTTGCTCCCGCTGCCACTGGCGCAGCTTCCTTTGATGAAGAAGTAATGATCGAGATCAACATCGATAATTCTTCAACGAAAGACAACGTGGAAGACCTTGTGATACAAGCCATGTTTGACAATGGCAAGTTCAAAGTATACGGTCCGGAAGCCCCTGCTCAGACAGGACTGACAAGCACACTGTCAAAATCTACTCCTGTTGAAGCAACTGTCACCGCCTACGGATCCAATCCTTCGGTCGGCGAGAGCAACGGCATCAAAGTGTTTGCAGGTCCCCGTGATGATCCCTTCTTCTTTGACTTAAATCAATTTAAGGCTATCATAGGCGGAACAGCCACTTCTTTTAATAATCCTGGCACCGATGCCTTCGCAGGAACCAATGTTTTATCGCTGGTGGTGGAAGTACCCAAGTCAATGCTCGGATCCGGCGCAGTAAATATCTGGGCAACTTCTAACCGCGAAATGTAAACTACAAAACAATTAAAATGATGAAAACAATTTTGAAATATCTCTCGATGGCTGCATGTCTTGGAACGGTTTTAACCTTTTCTGCCTGCGATGACGATGATAACGACATGCCTATTACAATAACGTACGAACAAGAAGACCAAATGGCGCGGCCCGCTATCAATACGGTGTTTGTTTCAACTGGTGAAAAAGATGTGTTTAATACAACAGTACCGGCGCAGCAGGGAGCGGCATTTGCTACAAAGTTTAAAGACAAATTGCTCGCATTAAATCCTGGATATACCACCAATTTACTTGGATTGGACGCGACCACCTTTACAAGCGTACTGGCCACAGATGTATTGACAGCCTCGTTGACTGCACCGACCACATTCTACGATGGCACCAACGTCTTAACTGGACGCAAACTAGACGATGATGTTATCACTGTTGAATTGATTTTACTTTTCGGTGGCCCGGATGCAATGTCTAATCCTGGTCTGACCGACGATAATGTCGACGCTAACGACAAAAGTTTCCTGACGTCATTCCCATATTTGGCTTCACCTCATTGAGAAACTTCTGCGACTCTGCGTCTTAGCGGAAAATAAAAAACCGCTAAGACGCAAAGACGCAAGACAATAGTTAAATCCACCTTTATGAAACCCAGCTCGATCATTTTCTTACTATTCATCGGTTTATTATCCTGCGATACCAAAAGGAAAACAATTACGCGTTTTGAAGATTATGAATCTTACCTTGGCCCTGTTAAACTTATATCAAACGATCCGCTTCATGAGGAACTGAAATTCTGGGAGGAAAGATTGAAAGCGAACTCGAACGACGAAACTTCTCTCGTAAAACTCGGAGCCATTCACGCACAACTTTTCAAATCCACGGGGTCGGTAAAGCATATTTTGATTTCGGATAGTTTATTCACGGAAGTCTTAAAAAATTATCCGAAGGGTAATGTGGAAATCTACCATAGCTTGTCGACGAATGCGATCACGGAACACCAATTTCAGAAAGCCAAAAATTATGTGGAGAAAGCGCTAGGTTTGAAAGACAAAAAAGCGACATCGCTGCTGATGTTGGTTGATGTGTCGTTGGAAGTCGGCGACTACGCCACAGCAAATTTGATTCTTCAAGATTTCAAGAATAAAAACTCTTTTGCTTACCTCATCCGTAAAGCCAAGATCAAAGACCACGAAGGTTTTCTCGACAGTGCTATTGTTTGCATGGAGAAGGCCTATCAACGAATAGAGGGGAATAAAATCCTATCGCAGTGGACACTTTCAAACCTTGCTGACATGTACGGTCACGCAGGCAGGATCGAAGAAAGCTATGCGCTATACCTCGACGTTCTCAAAGATAACCCGCGCGACGATTACGCATTAAAAGGTATCGCCTGGATTGCGCTATCGCATGATCTAAACACAAAAGCGGCGAAAACAATTATCAACGAACTGGCTGCACGAAAGCACCTGCCCGAAGCGCACTTGATGCTTGCTGAAATTGCAGAATGCGACGGCGATGAAAAGGAAAAGGCGTCACAATTGAAAAAATTCAAATCCCTTGTTTCGTCTCCTGAAAGTAAATCCATGTATCACAAGTATCTGGCGACATTGGAAGCAGAAGAATTTAGCAACCCGGCCGCAGCGGTTGCCATTGCTCATGAGGAAATAGCCAATAGGCCTACACCTCAATCTTATGACCTGTTGGCCTGGGGTTATTATCATCAAAAAAAATTTCGCGAAGCTTTGTTATTAGCAACTGGCCACGTTGAG
>DASQTN010000390.1:0-3165 GCA_035641895.1 Chryseolinea sp.
CTAAGATCGGGGAGTTAGCCACCAAGGAAAATTTGTCGTCTAAATATGACTTCATAGGCGCCGGTATCAGCGGTAACAAAGTATATGATCTCTATTTGCGGCTTGAGAGTGATGTATTAAGCAAAAATCCCGACGTCGTAATAATTTTTGTTGGTGTAAACGATGTGTGGCATAAGCGTTCGTATGGTACAGGCACCGATGTGGATAAGTTTGAAAAGTTTTACACTGCCATCATTAAGAAACTGCAGGAAAAAAACATCAAAGCAGTTTTATGTACACCAGCAGTCATCGGTGAAAAAACTGATTTTAGCAATGAATTGGATGGTGATTTAAATCAGTACAGCTCGATCATACGTAGTCTCGCCAAAAAGAACAATCTTTCAATTATTGATTTAAGAAACACGTTTTTGGAATACAACAGAAAGTTTAACTCCGAAAATAAGGAAGCGGGCATTCTTACTTCAGACAGAGTCCACTTAAATGAGAAAGGAAATGAGGTTGTCGCCAACGAAATGTGGAAGGTAATTAAGACATTATAGTTTCACCATTTGATATCGCTCTTTTCTTATCAGCTGCTATACACTGACGTTATCCTTGTATTGCTGGTTGCAATTTTTACCGGAATGTCCAAGACGGGTGTTCACGGCGCTGGCATGTTGGCCGTCCCGTTGCTTGCAAATGTTTTCGGCGGGCAGTCGTCCAGCGGGATATTGTTGCCCATGCTTGTAATGGCCGACGTTCTCGGCGTTTGGTACTATCATCGGCATGCGTCCTGGTCACATTTGAAAATCCTTTTTCCCTGGGCGGCGCTAGGGGTGATCTTGGGTACAGTCATAGGGAAGTATATAGATGATAAGATTTTCAAGATTATCATGGCCACGATTATTTTGATCAGCGTTGTTGTGATGTTGTGGTTGGAGCGCGGACACAAAGAAGACGTACCTCATAAAAAAAGTTTTGCGATTACTACCGGCATTTTGGGTGGCTTCACGTCAATGGTGGGAAATCTAGCCGGTACCGTTATGGCAGTTTATCTGTTATCAATCCGGCTGCCGAAAAACATTTTCATCGGAACGACTGCGTGGTTTTTTATGGTCACTAATTGGTTCAAAGTTCCATTTCATGTTTTTGCCTGGCATACAATTTCGCTCAATACGATTCTGTTCGACTTAATGGCGTTGCCATTTATTATTCTTGGCGCTTATCTCGGGATAATAATCGTAAAGCGTTTGTCAGAAAAGGCTTACCGGTGGTTTATCATTGCGATGACTATCATCGCTGCAATCTTTATGTTAATATAAGTAGACGGAAAGGCGGCAAAGCACTTAGAGAGACAAAAAGCGCGGTGTGATGTAGATTTGGTTCAGACATCAGTTCACTTCTTCGTAAGGTTCCATTACGACTAAATTAGCATCATAAAACAAACATTCTTTAACTGGGGCTTTGGTTGGTTGCATGTACTGTGACTTCCTTATGCTCTTGTGTTGGAAAAGCGACCTTGCAACTATTTGATTTATTTCCTTATTTGCTTAACAAAATATAAGGATATGGCTAAAGAATATCTTGGGGAATTTGAGGAATTGGTTCTTACCCTGGTGGCGGCTCTTCAAAATGATGCTTATGGCGCGGCGATAACGGATGAAATTGAAACTAAATTCAACCGTGAGGTCAATCTTAGTGCGGTACACGTTACGTTATACCGCCTCGAGGATAAAGGTTACATTAAATCGAAGATGGGCGGAGGAACAAGTGAAAGAGGTGGGCGGCGGAAAAGGATATTCTCGATTACCAGTGCGGGTATGGCAATGTTACGGACGATGAAGGAAACCAGGCTGGAGCTCTGGAAAATGGTGCCGCAGCTGAAGATTTCCCCGCTATGAGGAACGAAAAAATTTATCCTCCGAAACGGGGTTTAAAGTTTTTAAAGTGGTTTTGTCCTGCTCATCACGTGGAGGAAATCGAAGGAGACCTTCTCCAGCGATTTCACAGCGATGTAAAAAGGGTAGGAGTAAGCAAAGCGAAGAGGCGGTTGATTTGGAATACAATAAGATTTTTCAGAACGGGAATCATTTTGAGAAATAGAATTTCAATGGAGCTCAATCATTTGTGTCTGCTAAGGGCATATGTAATCCTTGCGACGAGGACTATGGCCAAGAACAAGGTTTTCTCCCTTATCAATATATTAGGACTATCTGCAAGCATTGTAGTCGCTATACTCATTCTGTTCTATGTACGCTTTGAATTAAGCTATGATGATTTCCATCATCGAGCAGAAAATATTTACCGCGTGTCAACGAAAGTTTCATTACAAAATGAACTGATCAATCATGAAACGAACACGTATGAAGGTATTAGCAAAGCATTAAAGGAAAATTTTTCAGAGGTACATACTGCGACGTCCATCTATGCATTTGATTCGGACAAAAACTTCATTCGTTATGAAAACGACGAGAAAAAGTGGGTACCTATTCAGACGTTTAAAGCCCTCGATGTTGACAGTAGTTTTTTCCAGCTGTTTTCATTTCCCCTGCTTGCCGGCAACCCAAACGTTGTTTTGAAAGGCGCGTATTCCGCGCTCATATCAGACACATTTTCGAAGCAATATTTCTCAGGTAATCCTGTCGGTAAGATTTTGGAAGTGTACGATGGAGAAGAACGTACGCGATTTAAAATCACAGGGATCCTTAAAGATATTCCTTGGAATTCTCACGTTAAATTTGATCTCATTGTACGAGGCAACGAAAAGAACAAAAATTTCTTGAATAACGATGTTGGATTTTGGGATTGGGGCAGTCAGACTTACATTCGACTACACGACCATCAAGCTGCTACACACGTGGAATCTAAGCTCAATGACTTTGCATTGTCAAATAATGGGCTGAAGAAAAACAAAGATGATTACGGGCAAAACAGCACCTTTGAGCTCCAGCCGTTACGTGACATTCATTTGAAGTCTCATATCTCAGAGGAATTTGAGGTCAATGGAAGTATTGAATTACTCTATGCTTTGAGTGCACTGGCTTTTATCATTATTATCATTGCGTGGATAAATTACATTAACCTTTCCACCGCAGTGGCTGATGATAAAATGAAGTCGATTGGTGTTCGGAAGGTTATCGGAGCATCAAGAACTGGTTTGATTATGCAAGTATTTACAGAGTCAGC
>DASQTN010000391.1:0-2785 GCA_035641895.1 Chryseolinea sp.
AAGAGAGACAAGGATAAACGGGCAGAAGGCCTAAGATCAGTGAACAGTCTTGGGCTGGACGATAATACGGGACTCGGAATAAATGTTACCGAAAAGGGTGAGGTGGTTACGGTCCATCAATTGAAGAAGACAGATGCACCGGATATCAAAATTTTGGTTCCTAAAAATGTGATCGTTTCGTTTTCGTATGAGTCTCAGTACGGTGGCAAGGCAAAATTCAAAAATATGACCAACGAAATCGAAGTTGATGCACAATATAATAGTGTCGAGCTCGAAAATGTGACGGGGCCGCTGACCGTAAAAACCATCTATGGACACGTTGAAGCCATTATGGATGCCGCTATGAAAGGCCCGATTGCAATTGTATCTGTCTACGGTTATGTGGACATCGCAATGCCTACTACCACAAAAGCAAATATTAAGATGAGCACCTCTTACGGAGAAATATTCGCTGATCCTGGATTCAAGATTGATATCGAACGCCAGGAAGACAGTGATAAGATCAGCGGTAAAATAAATGGCGGTGGTATCCCCATCGATCTGGCATGTAACTACGGCAAGGTGTATTTACGCAAGAAATAAAATGAAACAAGGAATCGGAACCTGAAATAAAGTATAAGGAAATTGTAAAAATGACAAAAATGAAAAAGTACATATTAGTAATAGCGCTCGGACTGTTAATCGGAGTAGCAAACGCGCAGGAGTTCAAGCTGAATAAAAATTCAGGCACATTGGAAATTCGGGAAGTGAATCACGTTACGATCGAAGGGCACAGTGGGAATGAGATAATTTTTACGTCTCGTGACGAAGATCGCCATGATGACGATCGTGCAGTAGGACTGCGGGCCATCAGCAGCATGGGTTTAGAGGACAATACAGGTATCGGACTTTCGGTCGTGGATAAAGGAAATGTCATTGAGGTTCGTCAACTAAAGAAAATGGATGGCCCTGAGATTAGAATTCTCGTTCCAAAAAATGTGATAGTGTCTTACCATCACACGTCACCACATGGCGACGAAATTGAAATCAAAAATTTTGAGGGCCAAATCGATGTGTCGACGGTTCACAGTGGGGTGGTGCTCACCAATGCCACCGGACCAATTCACATCAAAACGGTTCACGGTGACATCGATGCCTCGTTGGCTGCAGCTTTAAAAAGCCCTATCAACATCGAGTCGGTTCATGGACATGTCGACTTGGCTTTACCAGTAGCGACTAAAGCAAATCTAAAACTGAGTACCAACTTTGGAGAGATACTGGTAGATCCTGATTTCAAAATCGAAATCGAGCGGTCAGGCGAAATGATAAAGTATAGCGACAAAGTTAGCGGCAAGATCAACGGTGGTGGGATTGAAATCGATCTCTCGGCAACGCACAATAACGTATATCTAAGAAAGAAATAATTTAAACATCTCTACCGGATCGTTGAGTTCCGAAGAGAGCAAAAGCGGTAGTTATGAAAGCAATATTTGTACTCGCAATGGTGGTTATGATTCCATTAAAGGAATACGGTCAAACCCCAATCAATAAAGTGATTCCTGTAAAGCCCGGACAAAAAGTTGACATACATTTTGATTATCCTGAATTAGTAAGAGTCAGTACATGGGATAAGAATGAAATATCTGTTCAGGGAACTGTAAGCATTAACGCCGGTGAAAACGATGATGCATTCGAGTTGCTAACGTCAACAAATGGAAATATCGTTTCGATCAGAGGTGAAATTAAAGACATGAAGAATATTCCACATCGAATAACAATTGTTGATGGAGCCCAGAAAATTGTTTTTCGAAACAAAGAGGAATTAAAAAAATATCAGGCGGAACACGGTAAAAATTATAGCCACATGTCGTACGGTCTGGAGATGGATATTGTGCTGGAAATTAAGGTGCCGAAAAATATGGAAACGCGCGTGGAATCCGTTTACGGCATGGTTGAAATCAAGGATTTCGTCGGTCCTCTTTCCGTGAATGCAACCTACGGAGGTGTGGATGCGGCTTTAACAGAAAGGGCAGTGGGGGAGATTACCGCAGAAACAAATCATGGTGAAATTTTTTCTAATCTGGATGCAAAATTCAGCGGAGAAGCATCGCGCCAGGATAATTTCCATACCTACGTTTCAGCGAAGCCGGGAAGCGGACCAACTTATAATTTCGACTCTAAGTTTGGAAACGTATATCTGCGAAAGGCCAACTGATGTAGAGCCGGTGACACGAGCATAATTGGTTGATAGTAGAAGGAGGCCCCTATAAAAAAGGGGCTTTCTCTTTTAAATCCGTATGATCGTTGTCGTCTTGTCAAATCCGTTAATGTACTCTCATTTCTTGCCTATCATTTTTTAAACAAGTCGTTATATCCGCTGTTACAAAGTATTATTAGCCGCATCGATCCCGTGATGGTCTTTTGTCGCTGTAGAAATTAATTTTATCTTGCGCCCCGTTTTGGTTAGATGAGTAATCATCTGTTGAATTTACTGTAAACATGAAATTTGGATGGCACTACTGAAGAAGCAACTTTACATCAAGAAGTCTGGAATACCCAATGCTGGGAAAGGGTTGTTCACCAAGAAGCCAATTCCGAAAGGGACTCGTATTATCGAGTACACAGGAAAACGAACGAAATGGAAGGACGTGAAAGATGAGGATGGAAAAAATGGTTACATCTTTTACATAAATCGAAATCATGTTATTGACGCACTGCCGACTACAAAAGCATATGCACGCTATGCAAATGACGCTCGGGGCCTGGTGCGAATTAAAGGGCTGCTCAATAATTCAGATTACATCGT
>DASQTN010000392.1:0-4853 GCA_035641895.1 Chryseolinea sp.
CTCATTTGAAATACGATGGAATTTTGGCAATGTACCACGATCAGGGATTGGTGCCATTTAAATCCATAGCTTTCGAAGATGGGGTGAATTTTACGGCCGGGTTACCGATTGTGAGAACATCACCAGATCATGGCACTGGCTACGGAATTGCCGGTAAAAATCAGGCTAACGAAAGTTCTTTAAGGGAGGCGATCTATAGGGCCGCCGAAATTTTTAAACAGCGTGTAGAACCATCTAAAGAAAAATAACATTATTTAAGAGCCTGAAATACACCATTTAACCGCCGGTTAGTACTTATTTTTTTTTATTCTATATATTTGACCATGAAGTATCAGTTGAAATGGATATAGTCACTAAGAAGCAGTTGAACATACTTATTCAGTTAGCAGAAGCGGACAAACATTTTGCTAAAATTGAACGAGATTTGATCTTTAAGATCGCACGCGAACGTAATTTCTCAGACGAGGAAGTGAATGAACTTATCCGCAACCCCCAACCTATTGATTCTCTGGGGGCATTATCGCTGGATCAAAAGTTTGATTACCTGATGTCGGCCATTGAATTGGTCTTTGTCGACCAGAATGTTTTCGAAAGCGAGATCATCTTTTGTAAGAACATCGCCATCAAATTAGGATTCAAAAAAGGCATTATCGACTATTTCATTGAGAATTTCGAGCTGAAAACCCGTCAGGAATTCAAGGAAATCGCGATAAATAACTTCATTTAAGCCTTTCTCCCCCGATTTTTTACTTTTCTCATTTATTGTTCTAAATTTGCCGACTAATTTTTAAACGACTCAGTTTTGGGCGTCGCGGCTTACAGTATCAATATTGTTGGCCTGAGCAACAAAGAACACCATTTTCAATATGAACTTGGTGGGGAATTCTTCAGGAACTACGGAACCGATATCGTTTCCGACGGGAAATTTCTTGTTGATTTGTTGCTGACTAAGCACGAAACGTTCATTGAGACTGAGGTTAAAATTAGCGGTGTAGCTCGGCTAACGTGTGATCGAAGCCTGGAACCTTTTGATTTTCCGATTGAAAAGAAGAACAAGATTGTTTTCAAATACGGAGAGGAATACCAGGAAGTAACAGATGAGATCATCGTTATTCCTCGCGATACAGCGACCCTGGAAGTTGGACAATATATTTATGAGTTCATCGCTTTAGGGATACCGTTAAAAAAGCTTCACCCAAAGTTTCGGGATGAAGCCGAGGATGGCTCAGAAGGAAAAATCGTTTATACCTCTGCTCCACCGGAAGAAAAGAAAGATGAAGAGGATATAGATCCTCGTTGGAATATTTTGAAGAAATTAAAATAAACTTTGTTACGCCATGCCGAATCCAAAACGAAAAACCTCGAAAACCCGCAGAGATAAAAGAAGAACGCATTATAAGGCTCATGCCAAGCAATTGACTGTGTGCGCAACGACTGGTGAACATCACCTTCCTCATAGAGGATACTGGCATGAAGGAAAGCTTTACTACAATGGCAAGGTTGTAATGGAAAAAGAAGTGTTGGCCTAATTGCATGAATTCGCGCCGCCTAGCAGATATTCGGTTGTTAAGAACCAAAGAGAGATTACTTGCGGAAACGACTTCTAAAAACATTCTTTAAGATCAAAATACTTAATGCTCGGCACACGTCCGGGCTTTTTCTTTTTTACAGAATCAACCCAGCGTTGAAAAACTAATAAGTATGGCCAACATCAAAGCTGCTATTACAGGTGTAGGTGGATATGTTCCAGATTATATCCTCACGAACCAGGAACTCGAAACCATGGTGGAGACAAGCGATGAGTGGATTACCAGCCGCACCGGTATCAAGGAGCGTAGAATTTTGAAAGGCGAAGGTCAAGGTGTTTCCGTTCTTGGAGTCGAAGCCGTTAAGGATCTGATCGCTAAAACCAAAATCGACGCAAAGGAAATCGACCTCATTATATTTGCTACCGTAACAGCTGACATGACTTTTCCCGCTACCGCTAACATTGTTGCTACGGCGGTCGGCGCAACTAATGCCTTTAGCTTTGATATGAGTGCCGCTTGTTCGGGATTTGTTTTTGCACTTACAACGGGTGCCAGCTACATTCAATCCGGCATGTATAAAAAAGTTGTGGTCATTGGTGGCGACAAGATGTCCGCTATCATGGACTATACCGATCGTACCACCTGCATTATTTTTGGTGATGGCGCGGGCTGTGTATTGTTAGAGCCGACGACCGAAGATGTTGGCGTTATCGACTATGTTCTGAAAAGTGATGGAAGCGGCGAATCCTATTTGCATATGAAAGCGGGAGGAAGCCGTTATCCTGCAACGGTGGATACTGTAAAAGCCCGTCATCATTTTGTATACCAGGAGGGAGCTGCCGTTTTTAAGTTCGCTGTCACAAACATGGCAGAAGTATCGGCCCAGGTAGCAGAACGAAATAATTTAAAAGCTGATGATATTGCATGGCTGGTACCTCATCAGGCAAACAAGCGAATTATCGATGCCACCGCTCAGCGCGTGGGAATCACCGAAGATAAAGTAATGATGAACATCGAGCGTTACGGAAACACTACCGGCGGCACTATACCTTTGCTTCTCTGGGACTACGAAAAGCAGCTAAAAAAAGGAGATAACCTGATTATTTCCGCATTTGGTGGAGGGTTTACCTGGGGAGCAGTGTTTGTACGATGGGCGTACAACAGTTAACTCTTTCATTGTCGACGATTCAACGTTCCAATGAAATTCTGATTTCTTGTATTTATTCAATTCATTTGTAAATTAAAGTCTTAAATTTTTATGGCCACCGTTTCGGATCTAAGCAAAGGTAATTTTATACGATTTAATGGTGAGGTGATGCAAGTGGAAGAACTTCAGCATCGAACTCCAGGGAATCTTCGTGCTTTCTACCAAATTAAAATGCGCAACTTACGCAATGGTAAAGTTGCCGAGAATCGTTTCAGGCCCGGAGATGAGGTTCAGATCCTCCGTGTTGAAACAAAAGAGTATCAATACCTATACAACGACGGAGACAGTTTGGTGTGTATGGACAACGTAACATACGACCAGGTTTATATCGACAAAAAATTATTAGGCAACTCAGTTAACTACATAAAAGAAGGCGTCACTTTGTTGATTGCGTTTGAGAACGGCGACAGTGCAATTACTGCAGAACCCCCTACTCATGTTGTAATGGAAGTACAATATACAGAGCCAGGTATGCAAGGCGATACGGCTACACGCACACTGAAGCCTGCTACATTAGAAAATGGTACAGAAATCCGTGTTCCGCTTTTTGTTAACACCGGAGATAAAATTAAGATTCACACCAGCACAGGTGAATATGTTGAACGCGTAAAATAAATTACATTCCATGAGCAAGTCCCGCGCATCAAAACCTGCTGCTAAAAAAGAAGAATCTCTTGCACGAGCAACCAATGATTCTAACGCAAACCCCGCTTCAATGAAAACTTCAGAAATAAGAGACTTAATTGATTTCATCTCCAAGTCAGGCTTGAATGAGGTGAACATTGAAACTAAAGAACTCAAGCTCAGTGTAAAGCGCGATCCAGATCAAAAAGTATTTAAGTCTTCTCCAGCAATAACACATTCGGCGCCTATGCAGACCGTTGCAGCGTCTGCTCCAGCTATAACGGCTCCGAGACCAGAAACACCGGCCGCCGTACCTACCGGGAAAACGACAATTGAAATCAAATCTCCAATGATCGGTACCTTCTACCGGTCCTCCAGTCCGGATTCCCCAGTCTTCGTTTCAGTCGGTGATAAGATTACAAAAGGTCAAACCGTGTGCATCATCGAAGCGATGAAGCTTTTCAATGAAATTGAATCCGAAGTGTCGGGCACGATAGTAAAAATACCGTTGGAAAATGCTACACCGGTAGAATATGATCAGGTACTCTTTGTTGTAGAACCAGATTAATAAATACATTTTCAAAATCATAAGCGAAAACCATATTCTCAGCAGATTACTACACTTTGATGCTGGGAATAGCTAATTGAAATTTATGTTCAAGAAAATACTCATAGCCAATCGTGGCGAAATTGCCTTACGTGTCATACGCACATGTCGCGAGATGGACATTAAAACGGTAGCAGTTTATTCGACCGCTGACCGTGAAAGTCTCCACGTGCGTTTTGCCGATGAAGCAGTTTGTATTGGTGATGCACCCAGCAAAGATTCATATTTGAATATCCCTCGAATAATTTCCGCGGCTGAAATTACAAATGCGGACTCCATTCATCCCGGATATGGTTTTCTTTCTGAACGCGCGGAGTTTTCAGCCATCTGTCACGAGTATGGGATAAAGTTTATTGGTCCAACACCGGCGATGATCGAAGCGATGGGCGATAAGTCCACAGCCAAGGATACGATGAAGAAAGCCGGAGTGCCAACCATTCCTGGATCCGAGGGCTTACTTGGATCTATTGAAGAAGGTATCAAGCTGGCAAAGGGGATCAAATACCCTGTCATCGTCAAAGCTACGGCAGGCGGTGGCGGAAAAGGTATGCGTATCATCAATAACGAATCAGAGTTTAAAAAGGCCTGGGACGATGCGAGGCGCGAAGCCGCTGCTTCCTTTGGAAATGATGGCTTATATCTTGAAAAATTTATTGAGGAACCACGGCATATAGAAATTCAGCTGGTGGGCGATCAGTACGGAAAGGTATGCCATCTTTCTGAACGTGATTGCTCGATTCAACGAAGACACCAGAAATTGGTAGAGGAAACCCCTTCTCCTATTGTCAACCAAGAGCTTCGCGAACGTATGGGTGAAGCCGCAGTGAAGGGAGCTAAGGCAATCAATTACGAAGGAGCTGGCACCATTGAATTTTTGGTGGATAAG
>DASQTN010000393.1:0-6120 GCA_035641895.1 Chryseolinea sp.
TCCAAAATATCAAAGGGAAACTGGAATTCAGAAACGTAAGCTTTACCTATCCGGACACCGGAATAAAAGCGTTACGCGATATTTCATTTACTATTAATCCGGGAGAATCGTTGGCCATCATTGGTACAACGGGCTCCGGAAAAAGTACGGTCTCTAACCTTGTCTCACGCTTATACGACGTTAGAGATGGAGAAATTTTAATCGATGATATTCCTATCACGCATTATAATCTGAATTGCTTACGAAGCCAGATTGGCTATGTGCCGCAAGATGTTTTCCTGTTCAGTGATACGATTTTGAACAATATAGCATTTGGCATAAAGGCTCCAGATGAAGCTAAGGTCGTTCAAGCCGCAAAAGATGCGGACGTTTATGAAAACATTATCAGATTCCCTCAGGGGTTCAATACCAGAGTAGGGGAGCGTGGCATAACGCTGTCCGGCGGTCAAAAGCAACGAGTCTCAATTGCCCGGGCTATTGTTCGCGAACCGAAAATCCTGATGTTGGACGATGCTCTTTCCGCTGTCGATACAAAGACCGAAAACAACATCCTGAACAGCATGAAGCGGATCATGGAAGGCCGGACGACCATCATTATTTCACATCGTGTTTCCTCTGCGAAACTTGCGAATAAAATCGTCGTATTGATCGATGGACTCATAGCCGAAGAGGGAACGCATGAGTCGTTGTTGATGAAGGACGGGTTGTATAAAGAGCTTTATGACAAGCAGGGACAAGCGGATGTAACTTCCACTCAGGAATCAGAATCAGAAAACGTATCGTAATCCGACGCCTCCTTCAAAGCGGCTCCATCCCGGATCGGCCTGAATATCGGTGAAATATTCCAGCTCCATAAAGGCGGAAATGGGAATTTTAAAATAAGCGTATTCAATACCTAAAACGGCCTGTGGGCCCATCGTTAGTCGCGAACGGTTTGTTCGTCCAAATTTCTTTACATCACCCATACTCTCCATATAGGTGTAGTCATACTGGATTACTGTGCTCTTCCATTCCCATCCGATACCCAAGTAAAATTGCAGACCGGGGGAAATCGGTTCCACATTAACATGGTAAAGGAGTTTTACTTCACCAATCAGGTCTGATTTTACTTTGTGCGTATAGTATTCAATGGAGTCTTCACCGTCTGCGAACTTTTTCCGTTCCAGTTCTTCATAAAATTTTTCAGCAAAGTAATTGTTATATAGCCCGCTCGAAGCTTTGCCAACATCAACGACGACAGCGAATTTTTTATTGGCGTAGTACTTATAGGTAAGTGCAAAAGGGTCGCCCAATTTGATACCTATCCCATGGTAAGGATATTTGCTGTTTTCAAAAATTGGACAAATTGTTTTGGCTTTCGCTCCACGTACGCGCGACGCATTATGATTATAGCGCTCACGCGTATACATGCTTTTACCACCGTTGTAAATGCGTGCCTTCTGGGCCATTACGAACTCGGCACTGAAGAGGCAAAAAATGAATAAAATAACCTTTTTAAAAAAGTGCATTTAGCAGTAAATATACTGCATTTGCTCCGTAAAGCCCCTGAAACTGACCGTCGTTGAGCGAGTTATACTTTAAACAAACTCTTTATACTGCATTTTGTGGAGTTGCGCATAATATCCCTCCCGAATAAGAAGGTCTTCATGGCGTCCCACCTCCTTAATTTCGCCATGATCCAGCACGATAATTTTATCGGCTTTTTGAATCGTAGAGAGCCTGTGCGCAATAACAATAGACGTCCGTCCACTCATCATTTTTCCGATAGCTTGTTGAATCATTTCTTCCGTTTCACTATCCACGGACGAGGTAGCCTCATCCAAAACCAGAATCTTTGGATTATACACCATAGCGCGAATAAAAGAAATCAACTGCCTCTGGCCTACCGATAGCGTTGCTCCGCGTTCCATCACGTTGTATTGAAGCTTACCTGGAAGTCGCTCTATAAATTTTCGAGCACCAACAACATCGGCAGCATGCCACACCATCTCTTCAGTCACCTCCGGATTTCCAAGCGTAATATTTTTCAAAATGGTGTCGGAAAACAGAAAGACATCCTGTAATACAACACCGATATTTTTGCGCAAAGCTCCCAACTCGTATTCTTCAAGCGCTACTCCGTCGACTTGAATCGATCCGCGATTAATTTCATAAAACCGATTCAATAAATTAATGATGGATGATTTACCGGCTCCTGTGGCTCCCACCAACGCAACGGTTTCGCCAGGCCTGATATCAAGGTTAATATCTTTTAACACGTATTCTGCGTCATTATAAGCAAACCAAACGTGGCTGAATTTTACTTCACCCTTTACCAGCTCAGGCACATACGTCCCATTTTTTTGAACATCGTCTTTTGCGTCCAGCAGGTTCAGAATGCGCGATGAGCTAACGATACCCATTTGAAGCGTGTTATACCGGTCGGCAATCATGCGGATCGGTCTGAAAAACATTTGGATGTACATGATGAAAGCTATCAGCTTACCTATGGTGATACCGGTTTCAGTGTAGTTTATGACACCCTTTGCTCCATACCAAACCAACAGTCCGATACCAGCCGCGGCAATAATTTCTGCGACTGGAAAATAAATTGAGTAGTACAAAACGGATTTCAAGTTGGCCCGTTTGTGTTCCTCGTTGATCGCATTGAATTTTTCGAATTCTCTTTTTTCGCTTCCAAAAATCTGAACGATGTTCATCCCGGTAATATGTTCCTGAACAAACGTGTTTAGATTAGACACAGCGTTGCGTACATCATTAAAAGTTACTTTGATTTTTTCCTTAAAAATATAAGTGCTGATTAACAACAAAGGGAGCGTTGACAAACTCAGTAATGCCAGTCGCCAATCTTGATAAAACATGAAACCCAGGATAAAAATGATTTGCAGCAGATCACCTAACATCGCCGCAAGTCCTTCGCTGAAAACATCTGATAGCGTTTCCACGTCCGAGATCGTGCGTGTAACGAGCCTTCCAATGGGAGTTTTGTCAAAGAACTTTAACCGAAGTCCAATAATATGCTGATAAAGCTTGGAGCGTATATCTCGTATTACCTGCTGGCCCAACCATCCGGATAGATATGTATGAATGTATTGCGCGATTGAATGAAAAATCAACAGGCCAAAGAGAACTATCATCATGGAAACCATGCCTTCATAGTTTCCCACAGCGACATCGTTATCCAATGTATATTGAATCAGAATGGGACGAGTAGGGGCTAAAATTCCTAGTATTATCGTTAGGACAATCACACTGATGAACTTGCCTTTGTAAGGCATTACAAACCTCATCAGCCGTGAAAGCACCGACCAGTCAATAATATTACCACTGCTTACTTTTTCTTTCTCCACCAGCTTCGTTGATTATTGAGTTGATTATACGTGGTTTGCGCGCCTACCGGATAAAAACATGGGCGGGATATTTTACTTTTGTCAGATACAGTCCGTATGGGGGCACATTTGCCCCTGCTTTTTTTCGGTCTCTGCTTTGAATTATCATTTGAAATTCCTTCATAGAAGTTTTTCCGTTACCGACATTGAGTAAAGTTCCAACGATTGCTCTAACCATGCCACGAAGAAATCGGTTCGCAGTAATGGTAAAGACAAGGAGATTCCCGTCTAACTTCCACTCAGCCGTCTTAATATCACAAAGAAAGTGATTTACCTGGGTTTTCACTTTGCTAAAACATTCATAATCATGCTCGCCCAGCAAAAAAGCGGCTGCTTCATTCATCTTTTCAATGTCAATATCCTTGAAATAATGCCACGCTAGCCCTATCAAGAGCGGATCCTTTTTGCGCGTTATTCGATATTGGTAGGTTCGCTCGATAGCATCATGTCGTGCACTGATATCAATTTTAACCTCAAGGATTGAGTTAATGGCAATGTCCATGGGCAGAAAAGAATTTAGTCGCTGCACCAGCGTCTTTGAATCAAATTCTTTGTCAAGATCAACGTGAAAAAACTGTTGCTCACAATGAACACCAGTGTCCGTGCGTCCGCTTCCGAAAATTTTTACGTCCTGCCTGCAAATTTTACCGAGCGCATCCTCAACCACCGATTGAACTCCAATACCTGTAATCTGGGTTTGCCACCCCGCATAATTTTTTCCATTGTAGGCGATCTCGAAGAAGTATCTCATTGTTTAGTTCGAAGTACGAGGTGGAAGTTCGAGGTTTGGGTTAGAAGTTCCGTTGGTTAAATGTCACAACTTCGAACTTCGAACAACTTCGAACCCCGAACTTTTTATTTACTTTGCGCCAAGTTAAAAGCAACACTTGTATGTGGCAAAGAATCCAAACTGTATTTCTGGTTATTGCAATTATCGCTCTTATAACAGCCGTCTTTCTGCCGATCTGGACAAATAAAGATGCGGCCGGAAAAACGCACGTATTATATGCCCTGCATTATTCGGCGTTCGAAAATGATACCCGGACAACAATTTATTTTCCTTATTGCCTTACAGCAATATTCGGCATTGCCGCCGCCACAATCGCATTTATTGAGATTGGGAAATACAAAAATCGTATGCTCCAGATGAAACTAGGCGCACTCAATTCCCTTTTCCTCGTAATTACGATAGGACTTGCGTTATATTTTGCCAGCCAAATGATCAAGTCTTATCAAGGGGGCGAATACGGACTAGGGATGTGGCTGCCTGGGGTTGCTGTGCTTTGCAATCTTCTTTCAAACCGCTTTATACGGCGCGACGAAAAATTGGTGCGCGATTCGGAAAGGTTACGATAGTTTCGAGTTTTCACGTTTTTAGTTTGAAGTTCGAGGTTTGAAGTTGCCCCCGCCAGCAGCTGATATTGAGTGCGAATCGCCTCAGAAGCTATCTTCGAGCTACAAACGCAGCACGAAGCACGAGCAAGCTTTCGGCTTTAAGCTTTCCACTTTTAACTAACCAACCCTGCCATCCTGGCACTTTGTAAGGCTTGGAATAACTTTTGAAATCCCTGTCATCTGCAGGGATTTTTTACTTAATGAGTCAAAAAACTAAACTTTAACCCGAAATAATAACAATATGGCAGCCGTAAAAGAAAAAGGCAACATCTCTATCCACACAGAGAATATTTTCCCAATCATCAAGAAATTTCTTTACTCAGATCATGAGATCTTCCTGCGGGAGCTGGTCAGCAATGCAGTAGATGCTACGCAAAAGCTGAAAAAACTTTCCTCTATTGGTGAGTTTAGCGGCGAACTCGGAGATCTGACCATCGAGGTTAAGTTCGACAAGAAGAAAAAGACCATCACCGTTAGTGACAAAGGTATTGGCATGACGGGTGAAGAAATAAAAAAATACATCAATCAAATCGCATTTTCGGGCGCGACGGAATTTGTTGAAAAATTCAAGGACAAAGGTGATGCAAAGGATATCATCGGAAGATTTGGCCTTGGTTTTTACTCAGCCTTTATGGTGGCCGACAAGGTTGAAATTATCTCACGCTCGTACCAGGCCAGCGAAAATGAAGCTGCGCATTGGGAATGCGATGGGTCTACCGAGTTTGAACTAATAGACACCACTAAAAAAGAACGCGGCAGTGATGTAATCCTTCACATTAACAGTGATTCCGAAGAATTCCTGGATGAGTTTCGCATCAAGGGAATCCTGGAAAAATATTGCAAGTTTTTACCGGTTGAAGTAAAGTTTGGCACCAAGGAAGATAGCGTCGAAGACGGCGTTGATAGTGAGGGCAAACCCAAATACAAAACCGTTACGAGTGATCGCATTATAAATAATCCTTCTCCCCTTTGGACAAAATCACCAAAGGAGCTAAAAGACGAAGATTATCTTAAGTTTTATAAAGAGCTATATCCGTTTACAGAAGATCCACTCTTTTGGATTCATTTGAACGTAGATTATCCCTTTAACCTTACGGGAATTCTTTACTTCCCTAAAGTGAAGAACGATTTCGAGATCCAGAAAAATAAAATTCAGCTTTATTCACGCCAGGTGTTTATAACCGACGAGGTAAAAGATGTGGTTCCGGATTTTTTAATGATGCTTCATGGGATCCTCGATTCTCCTGATATTCCGCTGAACGTTTCACGCAGTTATTTACAGAGCGATGCCAACGTAAAAAAAATCAGTCAGCACATCACGAAAAAAGTTGCTGAT
>DASQTN010000394.1:0-6083 GCA_035641895.1 Chryseolinea sp.
CAAACCATCCACCAAACGGTGAAAAAGCGATAAGGCATACCCGCCGGTATCCGAGATAAGATGCTGCCAGAATACTGGCCGTCATCACGGAAATGTTTTCTCTGTATTTTAGAAACAACACGCCCAACGTAACCACCACAATGCCCTCCACCAAAATAGAAGAGCAAAAAGTTAGAAGGTTAAATGCCGATGGAATTTTAGCAAATCGTCTAAAAGTAAATGGCGTGGTCTTACCAAACTTTTTTGGAAGTTTAAACGCAAAGTAAAGACCTGGAAGAGAAGCAACAGAGAGGATAAAAAAAATAGTTTCAGTGTTCAACTGAAACAAAAGTGGCGGTGCAATCAAAAGTGTAAGCATCGGGCCCGCCTCCTGAACGCTCTTGCTTAATCCTAAAGAAAATCCTTGCCGCTCGTGATCGAAAGAATATGAGATCGCACTTATCCGAAGAACAGAATACGACAGACCCCAGCTTATCCGAAATAATATCCACGTCACAATCCCCGAAGCAAATCCATATCCTGCCGTTGATAAAATCGCTACGCCTACGGCAAGGAGTGTCATTAGCCGAAAGCCATAGTTTGCACAAGCTCTTGCAATGATGGTATTTGTAAAAATGCGGGCAAACCGGTTAATCGAGAGAAGAATTCCAATCCACGCGACAGACATTCCCAACCGTTCCCCGTGCAGGGGTAAAAATGGATATAAAAATGCATCGCCAAAACTTGCAAAGGCTAACGCGAGGGCTGCATAAATGGGCGCCTGAAATGAGGAAGCGGTTTTTACAATCATTTACCAGCAACTCGAAGTACTACGTAACCGATCGAATTTTTTTTTACTTTCTTTTGATCCTGCAATATAGAAATATCATTATTGGCAAAGTGACATCGTTCCGCCGAGCTGGTAATGTTTTCGAAGGGGGGCTTTCCGTCTGATTGGAAACGACACGGCCACCTTCAGTTCCACTCAGATTTTCTGAACATTTCCAAATAACTTTCGTCTAATGTTCTTGACACCAACCAATGAGTGATAATCGCTTAAAGCATTATCTTCATCACTTTATTTGAGCACCTATGAAATATGATTATCCTCCGACTCCGGTGACACTCACCGGGGAGCACGTTTCCTTATTACCGTTAGACATGCAATACCTCGAAAGTTTGCAAGACGCGGTTAAAGATGGCGAGTTATGGAAGCTATGGTACACCTTTGTCCCCACACCCGAGGGAATGGAAGCGTGGATAAAAAAAGCGGTTCAGGAAAAGAACGACGGCGTTTCCCTTCCATTTGTCATCAAACGAAAAAGCGATAACCTGATCGTTGGGTCCACCCGATATATGAATATCGAAAAAGAAGTCAGGCGGCTGGAAATTGGAACAACATGGTATGCGAAAAGTGTCCAGCGATCGCCGTTAAATACTGAATGTAAATTGCTTCTCCTACAGCACGCCTTTGAAAATTTGAAATGCCTTGCTGTTGAATTCAGAACGCATCGATTTAATGAGCAGTCCCGCAAGGCGATTATGCGCCTAGGTGCTCAACAAGATGGTATTTTACGCAGCCACAGAATTAGTTCGAACGGCACTATTCGAGACACCGTCGTTTACAGTATTACCGCGAATGAATGGGAAAATGTGAAAAGCCATTTGAATTTCTTACTTCATGAAAAATATTAAGACGCGTGGAGCGATAAAGTAATCCCATCATAAGCCTCTTAGCGTCATCACAAGATGGATTCTGCAGATCCAGCACAGCCCAGCACAGTGAATAATTTTTTACGGTAGAAGATATAACAATCGTTTGTTCTTTGTTTTTTTTGTTAAATCTTTTACCTTCAATTCATCGCACAGTAAAATCTCAAGTCGAAAAAAAAACTAACCACTCCCAATCTGGTTAGTAGTTATATTCAATAGTTGCTCTTCCAAAGAACGTCGTACCGTGAAGGTTCTGAGCAACTTTTATTTTGGTTGGTATTTAGAATTTCGAACCTAAAAGAATATTTGCGGGAGGCAAATCGCTTTGGAAGTTTCGGGTGAAAATACTATTCCTTTATGGCCCCTTTTGCTATATGGGGCTATTGTGCTGGGCCTGGTATTCATAATGCTGGGTCTTTCATTTGTATTGGGGCAGCGTCACAGCGAACGCGCCACCAACGAGCCGTATGAGGGAGGAATCCTGAGCACAGGTTCCGCACGCCTTCGCTTCTCGTCTCAGTTTTATCTTATTGCCATGCTCTTCGTGATTTTCGACGTCGAGACAATTTTCATATTTTCTTGGGCTATCGCCTTTGAAGAACTCGGGTGGTTCGGATACTTCGGCGTAGGCGTGTTTGTAATTCTGCTCTTTGTGGTTCTCATTTATGAATGGCGAAATGGTGCCCTTGACTTCGGTCCTGATGGAAAGAAAATTTTAAAAGCTTACAAAAAATTAACACGCAAAGAAACTAGTAATGAAATGGTGGCTAAGTAAACCTGAATCTCCGGTGAGCGCATTAAAAGGCACCAGCTCTTTTGAAGAAACGGTGCATCAAAGTATTATGCTCACGTCTGTCCAAAGCCTTTTGGCCTGGGGACGAAAGAATTCAATGTGGCCATTTCACTTTGGATTGTCCTGCTGTTTTGTGGAAATGGCGACCAGCATGACTCCGAAATATGATCTCGCACGATTTGGTGCCGAAGTTATACGCGGTACACCCCGTGAAGCAGACGTGATGATCATCGCGGGAACGGTGTTTATAAAAATGGCGCCTATTATTAAAAGGCTTCACGAACAAATGATGGAGCCACGGTGGGTAATTTCCATGGGATCATGTGCGAATTCCGGCGGGATGTACGACATATATAGTGTCGTCCAGGGGGTTGATAAATTTCTTCCCGTTGATGTATATGTACCAGGGTGTCCTCCCCGACCGGATGCATTTATGGGCGGACTGATGTTGCTAGCAGAGTCTGTGGGTAAAGAACAGCGGCCGCTTAGTTGGGTTATTGGGGAACAAGGTGTCATCAGACCAGAAAAGATTTCAATAAAAGAAAGACGATATGAAAAGCGGAAAGAAATGGTGTCGTTCCGCTCACCGGATGAGGTTTGAAAGTATCACTCAGGTAGTACTTCAAAACTTCAGTTACATCAAGGTCTGTTCAATAAGCAGACCCTAATCTTGTTAATGAAATTTATGAACTGAAGAAGATAGAATTTTTAAATGTGGCCTTAAATGTCCACGTCACATATGGAGAACTTCGATCCAACAGAACCGTTGAAGTTAAGGTTTGGTGAAAACACTTTCACCAGCCAAGTAACAAAGGATGAGATCCTCACCCTCTGGTTACCGATGGAACGTGTTGTCGAGGTGCTCCAATTTCTAAAAACTGAAATCAGCCATCCATTTCCCTTTCTATTCGACCTTACCGCCATCGATGAGCGTAATCGCAAAAAAAGTCCAGATTATCCTTCCACAAATTTCAGTGTTGTATATCACCTTTTCTCATTCAAAAATAACTCTTTCTTACGCCTCAAAATAGCCCTATCGGGAGAGTATCCAACGGCGCCCAGTATCACTGCGATATGGGCTAACGCCAGCTGGTATGAACGGGAAATCTATGACATGTTTGGTATTCGATTTACTGGTCATCCTCATCTGACCCGAATACTAATGCCGCTCACGTGGGAAGGACATCCACTAAGAAAGGAACATCCAGCACGTGCAACGGAGATGGGTCCTTTCAGATTGTGGGATGAAAAACAAGATCGCGAACAATCAGCACTACAATTCCGTCCTGAAGACTGGGGAATGGAGCTTCAAAGCGAAGACTCAGACTTTATGTTCCTCAACATTGGGCCGCAACATCCCGGAACACATGGTGTGCTGCGTATAATCCTACAGTTGGATGGCGAGGACATCGTTCAGGCCGTACCAGATATTGGATTCCACCATCGCGGTGCGGAGAAGATGGCTGAAAGACAATCGTGGCATACTTATATTCCCTACACCGATCGCATAGACTATTTAGGTGGCGTTAACAACAATCTCGCTTACCTGTTGTCGGTTGAAAACCTCGCAGGCATTACTATACCTGATCGGGCGAAGGTTATCCGGGTGATGATGTGCGAACTTTTCAGGATTGCCAGTCACCTGGTTTGGTATGGAACATTTGCACAAGACCTTGGTCAGCTTTCTCCAGTGTTTTACATGTTTACCGATCGTGAACGGGTTTTTGATATTGTCGAAGCTGTCTGCGGTGGTCGCATGCATCCAAACTGGTTTCGTATCGGTGGTGTTGCCCAGGACTTGCCAATTGGGTGGGATGTGCTTGTCAAAAAATTCATTGATTATTTCCCGGCCCGTCTGCGAGAATACGACAATCTCGTCTTAAAAAATAGTTTGTTCAAAACACGAACCGAAGGCATTGGAATTTTCACTGCCGATGAAGCAATCGAATGGGGAGCAACAGGTGCCAATTTGCGCGCTTGTGGATTTGATTGGGACTTTCGGAAAAAACGGCCTTACTCCGGCTATGACATGTTTGATTTTGAAATTCCCCTCGGAAAAAATGGAGATTGTTTTGATCGTGCTGTGGTCCGTGTTGAGGAAATGCGGCAAAGTCTTCGAATCATAGAGCAATGCTGGAAAAATATGCCAGAGGGTCCGTACAAAGCTGATCATCCGCTTACAACGCCGCCCATTAAAAAAAATACAATGCAGGACATTGAAACGCTAATCACGCACTTCTTGGGAGTGAGCTGGGGGCCCGTCATTCCTGCCGGTGAATCCTTGAGCTGTATTGAAGCTCCAAAGGGAGCGAACGGATATTTTTGCATCAGCGATGGGAATACATCGCCCTACAGGGTAAGAATCCGGACTCCATCATTCGCGCATATGCAAATGGTTCCGTACATCAGCCGCGGATATACTGTCGCTGATTTGTTAAGTATTCTCGGCGCCATGGATTACGTACTCGCAGACATTGACCGATAACTATTGGACTATGCTTTCAACAGAAGAAATACACGAAATAGAAAAAGCGATAAGTATCGTGCCTGTTAGAAAAGCCGCGGGTATAGAGGCACTAAAAATCGTGCAGGAGCATCGCCGTTGGGTGTCGGATGAAACTTTGCGAGAAGTTGCCGCCTATATGAAAATGTCTGCGGAAGAGCTGGACTCTGTCGCTACGTTTTACAATCTGATTTTCAGGAGGCCGGTGGGTCGCCATGTAATATTGATCTGTGATAGCATCAGTTGCTGGGTTATGGGATATGAGAATATTTTACATCATCTCAGCAATCACCTGGGAATTAAACTTGGACAAACGACGAAAGATGATCGATTTACATTGCTTCCCAATTGTTGCCTCGGAACTTGTGATCGGGCGCCTGCACTAATGATTGATAATGATTTGTATCGTAACCTCACAACGGACCAACTGGATGAGATTTTAGAAAAATATGAATAATCGTTAATAAGCACGAATACGGAAAATTTTGCTTCTAATGGAAAAACCGCTAACCGAACACATACGCGCCGATCAACAGCCCCTTACTTTAAAAGAGTATGAGAACGTGGGCGGTTACGAAGCTTTACGGAAAGTGTTAAAAGGTATGACACCAAAGGCAGTCACGGATTTAGTAAAAGAATCAAATCTCCGCGGTCGAGGCGGTGCGGGATTTGGCACCGGCATGAAATGGAGTTTTGTGTCACTTGATGCACCGAAGCCAAAATATCTCATTGCCAACGCGGACGAGATGGAGCCCGGCACATTTAAAGATAGAATCCTTCTGGAGTGCACACCGCATCAACTGCTAGAGGGAATGATGTTGGCGGCTTTTGCTATTCAAGCTGACATTTCTTATGTCTATTTACGGTGGGCCTACAAGACAGCAGAACAGGCGATCACAAACGCTATTGCAGAAGCGTATAACGCAGGTTATCTAGGGAAAAATATTCTTGGTTCAGGATACGATTTGGAAATGCACCTTCACGTTGGAGTCGGCAGGTACATTTGTGGCGAAGAAACTGCCTTGTTAAATTCATTGGAGGGAAAGCGTGCAACACCAAGAGCTAAACCTCCATTCCCACAAGTAAGTGGTTTGT
>DASQTN010000395.1:0-3285 GCA_035641895.1 Chryseolinea sp.
GTCATTTCCTCCCGTTTCAATCTATATTCGAACGTTTATCGGCTTTTCTTGTGTTATATTATTGTTTCCAGGAATTCCGGCAGTGGAAGGAAAATTCTTCGACACACTTTCCATGAACTAGATTTTCATTAGAATATTTTAAATAAATTGGTAATTCAGATAATCTGATCGATATGCTTTCAAAAAAGTGCCAGTACGCCCTTCATGCCCTCATTTACCTGGGGGAACATCAAGACGCCGGCCTGACTTTTATTTCCGAAATTGCCACTTCAAAGAAAATTCCGAAGAAATTTTTGGAAGCTATCCTGCTTGACCTCAAAAACACCAATATACTGGGGAGCAAAAAAGGTAAAGGTGGTGGTTATTATCTAAAAAAGAAGCCAGAAGAAATTAGCATTTTACAGGTCGTACGGGCGATCGACGGCGCCGTGGCTATGCTTCCCTGTGTTTCGCTGAATTTTTATGAAAGCTGCGGACTGTGTGAAAATGAAAAGGAATGTAGGATAAACCATTTGTTCAGCCAGGTTCGTGATGAAACGTTGAAAATATTGTCCAAAAATACGCTCGCCGACCTAATTAAAAACCAGTCAATCATTGCTGGTCCCCTAAAGTCCATCGGATGATTCACGTAAATTTTTGATTCGCAGAGCTGCTTCTGTCTCAGTCATCGAGGATACGATGGTCCAGTGTACATCGGTAATGTTCAAGGGCGCGTAAGCAGTTAGCATTTTTTCGCCAAAGGCATTTTGCGCAAGGGTGGTTCCCGTGAGTCCATTCAAAGCGTTTGCTACGGCTTCCGTTTTTACTTCCTCCATCAGAATATTTGTCTGCATCTTTCTTATCTGCTGAAGTAAAGCGTCATCGTACCGAATCTTTTTCAGTGCTGACAAGTGGCCCTCAAGGTCTTCAATAACCTGGCGCGAGATCGAACGAACTTTATAATCATCGCCGACGATGAATGTTTCGCCCGTTTCTCCCAGGCCGTCTTCCCTCCATTTATTATTGCCGGTTAAGATCTGATTGATTTTGTTAATGGGCATTTGGAAAACCAGAATTCCAATTTTTTCATTTCCGTCGTATACCACGCTCGCAATAAAGGACGCTGGCGCGTGATAGGACGGATCATAAGGTTCAAAATCAATCAGCTTTACAAAATTCCGATCAGTACTGGCAACGGCTTCCTTTACGACTTTCCCAAAATTTGTCCCGCTATACAAGCCATTCAATAAATTGGTGGCAAAATCAACTTCTTTAAAGACACTGTAAATCATGTCGCCTGTGTCGGCATCAATCAGAAAGATGTCGTAGTACCCGAATTTTTCCAGGAAGTTTCGTAAGATGGGATGGTAGCGCGCGTGCACTTTACTATAATCACCATCGTCTTTAGTTTCATCAAGCAAAGACTTACTGCCAGTAGGGTGAGGGTTATCAGAAATATACCTGTACTGAAACAAGAGGGTTCTTGTTTCAGTTGGGAGATAGTCGGCAACTGTTAAATTGCGGCTGACATTGTCATTAAGTTTGGGAATAAATTCCGATTGATAATACCCGGCAACATTTTTCGTAATGATTTCCAATTCCCCTGACGTCAATTCAGCGTCCGTGTTATGGAATGCCTCTTTGAAGGCCTTGACTCCCTCAAGGACCATAAGATCTTCCGAGAAAGTCAGGATCTGATTTCTGATAATGTCAAAGTAATACTCGATGTTACGTTTCTTTGTCGAGTTAATTGATTTGAGCTGATCAAATTTTGATTGATTGTTAAGGTCACCGATTTGTTTAAAGAGCGCATCATATTTTCTACTGATGGCTTCCTGGGTTGCCTGAAGCTCCTCCTGATTTTGACGCAATTCTTCCTCCTGTGCACGCATTTCTTCGGTCTGCACATTTGATTCTGCCAACATTCTTTTTGTATTTTCTGCAATCCGGAAGGAGGACACGGAATGCGCAATACTCTCGCCAATTTTCTCAACAAATGATATCACGTGTTGGTTGAAGGCTGTAAATGATGCAAGCTCTACGATACCTACGACGGTCTCATTCAATTTCAACGGAACAATAAGCACATTTCTCGGATTGCCTTCACCCAAACCGGAAGTGATACGAACAAAATTATCCGGCACATCTTTCAGATAGACAGTCTCTTTTTCTAAAAAGGCTTGTCCGATTACTCCCTCGCCTGGAAAAATTTTTTGTGTGACGTGTTTTGAGCGGTTAAAGGCGTAGCACGCCTGCATTTCAAGAATTTCTGATTCCTTCTCATCCGTCAAAATATATAGCGCGCCCTGGTTGGCATTAATTGTTCGGACAAGGTTCACGATGATCTCGTGTGAAAGTTCCTTGAGGTTCTTGGCCGACTGAAGCACGTTGACAAATTTCGTCAATCCATCAGACGCCCAGTCCCGCTGCTGATCCTCCTTTTTTATGCTAACCAGATTGTGCTTGATGCTTAACAAGGCTTGGCCCAGGCGGTCTTGCTCATGGCGCAAATCATAGCCCGCATCTAGATTTCCAGTCTCTATCTGTTCAGCAAATCCCGTTTGGTAACGAATGTCTTGTTGTACCTTGCCAATGGCTTTAATAATTTTTTGTGTTTCCGGTATGTTACTGGAATACCCATTAGCCTCGATATTTAATGCCAGATTAGCAGACGCGATTTCAACAGACTTAATGCCCTTCAGGAGGGACCGGGTGAAAATTATTGCCAACAAAGAAAAGACAAGCAGAAGAACAACCACGGCCACAATGAAGGTCGCGTGCGCCACGACGGCTTGTGAATCTCTGAGGAAGTAAGCAAGAATACCGACGGTAAAAAAAAAGGGAAAGGCGACAAGCAGTGAGAGTTTACCCGCAAGCTTGAGTCTTACCAAACCAAAAACCATAGTGATATTTATCGATTCTTAAAATAGGTATTTTTTTTAAGACGTATCGGCTCTTTAGCATTTTTGATTTTTTTACCGGCCACAAGCCACGATCCGCTTATGTATAAAAGTGATTTCATTCGATTGCTTATTGTCTTATTGTTGTATTACCTTCAAGACATTGAGGTCAATAAAGTTTCCCAAAATCCAAACCTTAACTTATGAAAAACAGAATACATACTGATCACGCCCTGATTTCAAGGCGCGACTTCGTGGGAAAGTCCACGGCGGCGCTTGCCGGATTTACGCTTATTAGCTCATCTGTCATTGGAGCGCCCGCTATCATCCGAAGCTTGGGAAAACCAAACTCCAAGTTCAATGGAGTTCAGATCGGAGTGATTACCTATTCCTTTCGCAGCTTACC
>DASQTN010000396.1:0-3359 GCA_035641895.1 Chryseolinea sp.
TAGGGAATCCAAGGAATACACCACCTATGTTCAGGAAGACGAGGACTACCTTAAGTATGTTAACCATATGTTACGGGGCGCAAGCTTGTTGGATAGTCTGTATAAGGGAATGAACGCAACAGATTCTATCAGCCGAAAAAGATCATTAAAGGAAGCGGCGATTCGTAAGGTGGTTGATGCAATGGATACATTATCGCTTGCATTAACCAAACAACCTTCAGCAAGATTCAAGCAAAAGTTGCCCAATAACGCTTACTTCATGAATTTTCGCCAATACCAGGCTAAACAAACAATATTTGGCGAGGAGTGGCGGATCAAGTTCGGCGGTGATCTTAAGGCGTATATTTTATACCTCACCGATGAATACCCGTTCCTGTAATCGAATGAAAATCAGCAAAAACATTTTTTATCGCAGCAATGTGGCAAGATGGAATTTTTACGTTTCGAGTAACGCATTAAGGAATTGTTAATAAAGCTCACTTCATTTTTAAAACGCTGTTTTCTACCTTATTTTTGACCAAAGAGTTTAACTATGGGAAACAAGCAAATGCACAAAGTGCTTGTCGTTGATGATGAAGAACCAATTCTGGAACTGCTAAAATGCAACCTGGAAAAAAATGGGTACGAAGTAAAGACAGCGCAAGATGGTGCCAGGGCGGTAGATATCGCTAAAAAATTTATTCCGGACCTCGTGCTTCTTGACATTATGATGCCGAAGATGGATGGCGTGGAAACTTGTCGGTTGCTTCGGGACTTGCCGGAATTGCAAAAAATGTTTGTGGTTTTTCTGACAGCGCGTTCTGAGGAATATTCTGAAGTAGCTGCGTTTGATATCGGTGCCGATGACTACATCACAAAACCCATCAAACCCCGCGCTTTGATGAGCCGCATAAGTGCATTATTCAGAAGGGATTCAAAAAAATCTTCACCCTCTAGTATTATTACAATTGGGGATCTTACGATTGATCGAACGAGTTATACTATTTCAATAAGCGGTAAAGAGATAAATCTTCCAAAGAAAGAATTTGAGTTGCTCTACTTCCTGGCGCAAAATCCTAATAAGGTGTTTAGCCGCGAAGACTTGCTGCAAAATATCTGGGGGTCCGACGTTTATGTATTAGCCCGAACCGTGGATGTGCACATTCGAAAAGTTCGCGAAAAGATTGGCGAAGATTATATTACAACAGTGAAGGGCGTTGGGTATAAGTTCACGCATTAGTTTATTTTCGGGTCCGATGATTAACCGATTCTAGATTCAGAGTTAACTAACTTTTCGCGATTAACTGTTAACGGATAACATTTAACAGAACTATCTTCGGGCATGGTTTACAGTTCACGGGGATTAGCCCTTTTACTAGCAGTCTGTATTGCAATCATTACTTCTCTTTTTTTATCGCTGTTCAAGAGTGTGGATTTAGGGGCATTGACCGTTGCCTTTTTTATCAGTTTCTCTGTCTCATACCTTCTGATATTTGTCGTCCTTGAATTTCTCATCTTTCGCGAAATCAACAAGATTTATAAGTTAATGGACAAGCTCAAGAAGAAAGAGCTTTCGAAAATTGGCAAACAAAAGTCAGCAGCGTTCAATCCATTAAAGACCATCAACGAAGAAATTTATTCTTTTGCCGATCTCAAGCAAAAGGAAATTGACGAGCTCAAGAAACTGGAAGCCTTCCGCAGAGAATTTATCGCTGATGTTTCCCATGAATTGAAGACACCTATTTTTGCAGCGCAGGGTTTTGTGCACACTTTGCTGGATGGGGCTGTGAACGATAAAACAGTACGAACAAAATTTTTAAAAAAGGCTGCCAAAAGTCTGGACGGGCTCGATGTATTGGTGCAGGATCTTCTGACGCTGTCACACATTGAAACCGGTCAGATCAAAATGCATTTCGAAAATATCGATCTATATAAACTGACTGAAGAAGTATTCGAACAGTTTGAAGGTAAAGCTGATAAAAAGGATGTGGCTTTGCGCATAGAAGGCCCTTCCCAGAAAGCAATAGTCTACGCCGACTGGCAGCGGATTAGCCAGGTAATGACGAACCTGATATCCAATGCGATTAAACATTCTCATGAAGATTCCGAGGTAGTCGTCTCTTTTAACGTAAGCAAGAAATACATAACAACGTCGGTTCGTGATTTTGGAGATGGGATTCCATTGGATCATCAAGCGAGAATTTTTGAACGGTTTTACCGGGTGGATAAAAGCAGAAGCCGTGAAAAAGGTGGCACTGGTCTAGGGCTCGCCATTGTCAAGCATATTCTTGATGGACACAACACGAAAGCGGAAGTAGAAAGCACACCAGGCAAAGGTTCAGTGTTTAGTTTTAAATTGCCGCGCGTCAGGCCGGAGAGTGGGGATTTGCCGGAGGCAACAAAAAACGAAAAACATTGAAACATTTTAAGATATCGTTTGAAGAAATAATTCTTTTCGAGGATGAGAATTATGTATTAGTTAATAAGCCTCCGTTTTTGTCCACACTTGAAGACCGGAATGAAAAGGTGAACTTGTTGCGTCTAGCCAGAACGTATGCTTCGGATGCGCAGGTTTGCCACCGACTTGATAAGGATACGTCGGGTGTCCTGGCGATCGCAAAAAATCCCGAGGCATATCGTCATCTCAGTATTCAGTTTGAAAAACGCCAGGTAACGAAACTATATCATGCTATCGCTGATGGAATACATCAATTTAATGACACAGAAGTTAACCAGCCAATTCTTAAGCAAGATGATGGAATAGCGAAAATAAGTAAACGTGACGGTAAACCGGCCGTTACTTTTTTCACATCGCTTCAATCTTTTCGGCATCATACTCTCATAGCCTGCAAGCCCATTACGGGCAGAATGCATCAAATTCGACTGCACCTTTCTTATTTGGGCGCATCTATTACCGGAGACGAGTTGTATGGTGGAAAACCGTTCTTTCTCTCGCAGGTAAAGAAGAAATTCAATCTAAAAAAGGAAACGGAAGAACAACCGCTGATGAAAAGAATGGCATTGCACGCTTTTTCGTTGGAATTCGCCGATTTGTCAGGAAATGTTCAAACGATAGAGGCCCCGTATCCTAAGGATTTGCAGGTGCTGCTGAAACAGCTGGAGATAAATGATTAGCGAATTAGGAGGTACGAGGTACGATTTACGAGGTACGAGGTGGGAGCGTTAATTCTATGGCGGATTATCGGAAAGATCTTCGGACTTCTGCGAGCGGACATGACAAATTTGTGGCCTGGATATTGAAAAAATCAATTTCCGACATAGCTAACAAGTCTGCAAATTAGGATGCTACGACGTCGCGCTTCGCACCTCGAATGGAAGGCAACCGATTGAAGCTAAAGAAGTTAAGCAACGGGCTACAA
>DASQTN010000397.1:0-3958 GCA_035641895.1 Chryseolinea sp.
GGCTTGGCCCGCGTACCCTACAGTCGCTTGCACTCGTAAGTGAAGTCATTCACGGCACACCCTCTCGCTTTACCGATCCTGCACGCTTTTCGTTTGCCCATGGCGGAAAAGATGGACATCCCTTCCCGGTACCTACTAACGTGTATGATGAGACCATCCAACATCTCAAGGTTTCGGTTGAGAAAGCAAAAATCGGCAACAAGGAAAAACACGACGCTATTAAAAATCTAACGCTCGTCGCAGCGAATTTGGAAAAAGGTTTTGAGCCGGCTCCTGAGTCATTCGATAAAGTTATTGATCGAGAACGTGCTGATGCGTATAAGTACGGCGGTCGCACAATATTTGGTAAATCGAAACCTCCGAACGGGTCCCAGCAGTTAAAGCTCTTTTAAATCTTGTCACGATTCGTTGCAAGTGACTACATTAATTGTTTCCTTTTTCTTCACTGTCCTTTTCTTTCTTGTCCTTTTTTTCTTCCTTTTTCTCATCGTCATCCTTTGACCCAAAAATCTTTTCGAGAAACGTCTCCTTCTCAGGCTTTGGTGTTTCGACAGACGCGATGTTTATCTGGCTATCAATTGACGGCTGGATTGCCTGGATAAAAGCGTTCTGAAGGACATTAATTATTGTTACCCAGATATCTGTTTCAGGATTGTCAAGGCGGCCCTCAAAAGGAATTTTTGTCGCCACTTGATCTTTAGATTGATTTTTAAAAACCTGTCCCGCAAGCCCCGCCAAGCCCTCCCACATTTTCCTAAAGACATTGTCGTCACGATCTTCATGTCCCAGCACATCCAGGTCTTTTATGACTGGTTTAACATATCCCTTGAACGCCCCTTCTTTCGCTGCTACTTCAGTGTACATCCCAAATTTTCCTTTATTAACATCGATCTTAGCATAAGCCTTAAAAAAGTCATTTAAGAGCACTAAGTTGGTATCCTTTATTTCTGCGTTCAGATCAAACGTTGGCCGTTTTGCCAGCGGATTAATATTCATGCTAAATGAAAACTCGCCTTCGTAAACATCGGCTCTCGCTATTACTTTAGCGGGAAGAAGCGTTGATGAATCGTAGCTGTTCCTCAAGTTAGTAGCAACAACATGTATGTTTGTCATCAGGATATCGACTTTTGGGTTCGACGTACTATCCAGGTATCTGACGTTACCGTTTAATATTTCAAATCGGTTAACCTGAAGCGGCATAAAGTCTTTTTTGAGGTCCTTTAAGTCGCTCGAGTCTTTTCCGACGTCCTTTGGCTCGACTTTTTCCCGGGTAAATCTCAGATTCGGCCTCTCAAAAATTAATTCGCCTACTATCGCACCGCTAAAAAGCGCCCTCCATTCTAATGAAAGGTCAATAGCAGAGGCTGAAAAAAACCTGGTTTGTTTCTTTGTGATCGAATCCTGCTTATTGAGGTAAATGCTGTCGATTCTGTATGCGCCTCTAATCAATGCTAGATCTATGTCCTCGATGTGACCATAATACCCAGGGATGGACGCCAAGTTTTTATTTGCAAAATGAAGAACTACATAAGGCAAGACGAGCCGTATACAGATGAGCAGCACGACAACTATCAGCGTAATTTTTAATGGTTTCTTCATAAATGTTTTAGCTTTCTTCCCACGTTCCTCGACCATTCTACAGTGCTTATGCCCTTGGGCATCACTTCCCTGATTACTTAATTTGTAAACAAACCATTTACATGCAGTTATACATATTGTATGCCTAATCGAACGCTGACGTTGGTGGGGTTCCTGAACACATGAAGGAAAAGCGCAAAATCACTTCAAAAAGTTGCTTGCAAATTAATCGGTGGCTCTTGTCTACCCGATCTTCGTGTGGCTTGGACTGACTTGATGCGAAAAAATGGCCACACTTTGGGCACGAATATTCCGTATTGCTAGTTGACCCAGCTACGACGTTGTTTCAATAATAACTGCAGTAAAAAATACGAATTACCCACAATGCTCATATCGTCACCAAAGTTAAAGATCAGCAACGGTCGGAATGCTGCTATGCGGGCGACGCGTAAATCCATTCAACTATTGTTTTCGGACCGCAAAAGTAAGGTTTTTCCAAACAGAACGAACGTTTGACCTAGACGCTGACTAAAAATATGCGTCTAAGCGAGCTTACAACCCAGCATAAGAAAACAAGTGAATAAATCGCTCAATGTATATGACGCTCATAAAATTCTAGTAAGCCGTAATACTGTTCTTGACTTTGGATCCAACATTATAAACCGATCGCTAAATGCCGATATGTCTCGCCATCAGCATGGATACGTTTTCTTAAGATGAACATTTTAGCACCTTCTTTGCTTAAGTACAAAACCCCATAAAAATGAAAATCGTTAAAGAAGAAATTGGTGACGTTTTATTTATGCTTCATGAAAGCAACATAACCTGCGATATCCAACTGTTAAAGCGTGGAGTTTATTGGTCTGTTCAACACGAAAACGAAGACGCCGAGGGGAATTCTGGCGACCTATTGTCTGCCATGACAGACCTCAGTGAAAGCGTTCTGAGACTTTATCCGGAAACAAAATTTGGCCAGTGGTATGCAGAAAAAAGAAGCCACTTCCCTCATTGAACGAAGAAGATAATCAGATACCATAACCTTCTTCAATCATTTGTGTTTAATTAATAATGAAAGTCTTTTCCTTACATGAAATAGGTGAAATAATTCAAAGAATTAATGATTCCCAAATCAATGCACAATTGACATGGTATGACCTTGAAGGCTTCGATTATGTAGTTGGAGATTCCTTGATGGGATATAAGAAAACCATTCCTCACACGGATATAAATTGGTTAAACCTTTCAAGTGTTGTTTCCGCCCTCGCATGTGACGCAGCAAAGTATTTCCCCGAAACAAGCTTTGCAAAGTGGTATAAAGGCAACTGTTAACACTTTAATCTAGAATGTCTTCTGGTGCTGATTTGGTTCTAAGTCCTGGGTTACTTTGAACAGTATCCCGATGATAAACCATTTAGAATGCGTAAAAAAAGACAGACGCTTTTATCTCTCGCAAACACAAACATTCATCCTACTAGTAGTATTGCTGTCTCATGCCTCCCTCAGTCAATCTTCGCAATACACACCAAGACCGTAAAAAAGGTACCACGTTGGCACCTTGGTGCCTCTTTTAAATATTGGAACCTTTTAAAATACAAATTAGAATGAGGCCATTAAGTACAGGTCGCTCGGGACTTATTATATTGAAGGAATGAACTGAGCACGAAGTGCAAGACCAATGGTTCCCTCATCCTCGAATATAATTATCAGGACAGCTTGTATGGTAAAGAATCGGAACTCCCTGCGTCGACGGCCCGTTACCTTCCCCGGTTTGTACCTTAACATAACTTAAGCCGGCCGAGAGCGTTAGCATACCTACTTTTCTTTTCTTTACTAGACCGTATGAAATTTCAAGTGCATCCGCACTTCTGCCGAGAGGACCCGCGAATCGGATTTCAAAATACACGACCGACTTTTTTTGTCCTAACAAGTATGACTTCACCGTTCAATGTTTCTCAAAAATTAAATTCAATCACACTAGTAAAAGGAGAAATGAATATGAGCGGCCATCGCTTGCAATAAGAGTCTTAGCCAATCAACAATTAATTGCCTTGAACAACCTGCACCATTACCTCGTGCGAAAACATTAACAGCAGGTATATGGCTAAACTCCTCACATGCTTGCGGCATTATTTTTGCAAAAATAAAATTACAAAATATGTAAATTTAATTTCTATGAATTGTCCTGTCTGCAACAACTCCAAATTAATTATGTCTGAAAGACAAGGTATCGAAATCGACTATTGTCCTAATTGCAGAGGCGTATGGTTAGACCGTGGCGAGCTGGATAAAATTATCGAAAGATCTGGCAATGGCGATTTCTCGCAAAAGAGATCTGACGACCGGTTCAGAAGGGATAGCGATTATCCAACGCACGGCTACA
>DASQTN010000398.1:0-3973 GCA_035641895.1 Chryseolinea sp.
ACCGTTAGTGTTACCTCTCCCAGAAGACGTTCTATCCCGATTTTTTCCGCCGCGGGACTGATTAATTTTTCTAAGACAACGAGAATTCGTACAAATACATACAAAATGACCGCGATGGGAATACCCAACGCCAACCCGCGCACGAGGGTAGTTTTAAATTTAAACTGACTCATTTTGAGGGATTTTAAAGATTGGAAATCTTAGAATGAACCGTACGAATACGCGCTTATAACGGTGTGGCTAGAACCGCAAGGTTATAACCGTGGGAATAGCTAATCACACAACAACATAATTGCGGTTTAGCGCTCTGAAGGGCAAAAATTTTAGGTACTTTCTGTGACAAAAAGAAGCGAGCAAAGCATCGATCTTCCACCACATCCAACGACAATCTTTAAGCACAAAAGGAACAGCTATCAATATTCCTGGGTTGAATACTGCTTCAGCAATATCAAAATGCCCATTAACTTATTTCACTTTAAACACCAACCCACCGCCGAGACCAAATTGGTAGATTGTTGAATAACTACTAACACCAGCACCAGCCCCACCGGTACCGAAAGTAAAGCCACCACCCATTGCCTGGGTAGCGGACAAAAGCTGCGTCTGAAGTCTAATGCCCACCTTCTCACTTGCCCAGATTATTCCACCCAGGCGAATACCCCAGGCAAATTTAGTAGCGCTATCCTCGCCTGTGGCGAGAGCTGATCCGTCTGGGTTAGAGGCCTCCGCAATCACCATTCCCGCCATAAAGCCGGCAAAGCCTTCAAGTTTGTCATTGGAAGAAAGAAAATGCTTCGTAGGTGCGAGCATAATATAATTTATAGCGAGATCGAGGTTCACTTCTCCATTTCCGCTTCCTATTACTCCATAATACCTTGTTGGTGCTTCGGTATCTTGCCGAAGGTATAACAACTCAATACCATATTGCGGCTGCACCATGTACTCGGCGCCGATTCCCCATTGAAATCCTCCTTTGATTTTTCCTTCATAATAGGAATTACTACTGTAGTAAGTATCAAACTTGTCGTCGAAAACATAACCACCATAGAGATTCAATCTAATTCCCTGACCATGGGCAACGTCGCTTACCAATATTGACATGAGTGCTACAAGGCCGACCATTGCAACCTTCCAGGTGGAGGAAAAAAATTTTGTACGATTCATTTTGGTATCTTTTTAAAATTCAAGTTTTCGAAAACACTTAACAGTTAAACCCATAGCATAACCTGTTAAGATATGCCTTGCCAGGCGATGGGAAGCCACACACCCGCTAACCTGCACCGAATATAATAGTTGAAGATCAATGTTTCTAAACGGGAACGTCCAGCGATTACACCATGTAACTTATCAAAACCCTCGTTAATAAACGAAAATTTGATACCGTTAATTACCGTTAAATGGGACTCAGAAGTTTAATGCCAAGAATTACCCCGTTTGTTCCAACTCCTTTACATCCCTCACATGCATTGGTCCAGTCTGCCAAGGTATTTTTAGGTAAATCATCTCTTCACTGACAATTGAAGCTAAGCCACTATTTAAGCGCGGAGACCACGGAGGGAATACCCGCAGAGAACCGCGAGGGTTTATAGGATCCATGACCTCCGCGCGCAATCCCTCCAAGTGCTCTGCGCTGAAATTCTAGTCGGCGCACAAGATCGCCTATAGAAAACCTGGCATTAACAATATCTATAAACCTTCCTGGCTGAGGGAGAAGAAAGTTAGAAAATTCCAAAAAGGAAGCGGAGGATTTCCACTTCCTTTTGTTTACTGAGGTTCTAGAAAAAGAATTGTTCCAATACAATCTTACCATCCTTAACTTCATAGACGGCAACCTCATCCATTTTCATTCGGGGTTGTCCCTTCATGGTGACATCCATTCCCATAATGCAAACAAAAAAGTTTCCCGCTACCTGTGGCTTGTTGGTGTAACCTCCGTGCATTTCTTCCGTCATGTCCTGCCACTGCTTGCCTTTCTCCCTGACTTTCGCCAGACCTTGAACGTTTTGCCAATTAGAATGTGCAGGCTCGACGCTTTTTACATTTTCGTCAAACAATTCTTCCTGAATCTGGTCAAAATTACCTTGCTGCGCCAATTCATAGAAGCGATCAGCAACTTCCTGGGTTGTCATTGTTTTTTCTGAAGTTGTCATGGTACTTTTTTTTAGTGAAATAATATGCCTCCTTGTTGAAACATATGGGCATTAAGGTTCATCATAATGATTCTCCATTGCTTATCGTAAAGGAAGATTAAAGTAGTGACAACCTTATGTCAGCAGGAAAACACTCTCCAGGATTAACATAAAATTAATATAGATTGTGGTAAACCAATCGCGCTGGTGAGTATCACGTGTCGACCTTTTTCCCGCTCGGTTGCTCTTTAATTTTTTCCGAATGAGGAATAATGCCCTCGCCAGATGTATAATAAATTTTCTGATAAGGAAGAGGGATTTCGATACCTTCTTCATCAAAACGATTTTTAATACGTCGTAACAGCTCTCGTTTGACAATCCATTGCTTAAGCGGAGGAGTCTTTACAAGAATTTTTATGATGAGCGAGGAGTCCGCAAATGAATCAACACCCAATAGTTCCGGCTCCTTTATAATGTATTTACCAAATGAAGGATCCTTTCTCAGTTCAAGAGCAACCTCCATGATTACCGACATCACGTAGTCAACATTTTCGGTGTAAGCAATCTTAACATCCAGCGCTATCTGCGACCATCCATACCCGAGGTTGCTCACAACTTTAATTTCCCCATGAGGAATGAAGTGCACAACACCTTCAACATCTCTTAAAATTGTCATTCGCAGGGTAATGTCTTCGACAACGCCAGACACGTTGTTAATATTAACGACATTTCCGACCCGATATTGATTTTCTGAAATAATCATGACTCCAGAGAAATAATCTTTGATCAGACTTTGGGCACCGAAAGCAATCGCCAGGGAAAATACAGCTGCCCCTCCCAGCAAGACAGATACGTCTATACCGAATTCAGATAACAAAGTCAGACCAGCAACGATTAAAATGATTATAGTAATTCCGCTGCGCAAAGCTCGACTGAGCGTTTCAATCCGTTCCTGCTGCTCCTCTATAGATTTATAACGTTTAAACCTGAATTTCGGAAGGACTGCCTTTATAAACCAATGTAGTGCCAGGTAGAGCAGTAGAAACATCAGCATGATGAATAGAATACGCGGGCCATTATTCACTAGGAAAGACATGATGCGGTGAGGCGCAAATGGACTTGTCATGAATTGAAGGCGTCGCTTTTTTTTCTCGATATTTTTACTGGCATCCCGAACTTTTTCTGATAATGGATCTTGACGTGCTTTCAACCGTGTCATGCGCATTTCAAGATCGCTCGCCAACAAAGAATCTTTTACACCTCTATTCTTCATCCTCAACGCCAAAGGCGCAACCTGGCTAAGGGACTTACGCAAATCGTCCTCCAGTGACGTAGCGGAGTCGGATTTCATGAGTTCATCCAGGTTCTGCTGCATTGATTTAAGGTTGGATTCCCATTTAACCAAAAGACCTGATGATTTGTCCGCCAGCGACTTCGCCAGGTAGTGGTCGTCCTCATTAAGAGCCAGCAACTGTTCGAGAAAGAGCCAAGTTTTTCTTGAAACTTCGAATCTTGCTTCCAAAACCTGCAGCTCACGCTCCAATTCAATTACGGACCAGTTGAACTCATCAGCGCTCTTTTGTTCGTGGACAACTGGATTAGCCGTGGTGTCGTTAGTATCCGCCGGATCGAGGGCCTCTTCATCTTCCACTGCATTAGCGTCCTGCCAACCTTTTTCAACTGTTGCTTCAAGTATCGCAAACGCCTCTCCTTTCATAAAGAAATCTAAAACTTCCAGTTCCTTGTTTATTTTATGATTTAAAATTTTCCGCTGTAGCTCCATTGTCCTTCTCCGATCTAACAGAAAGTCTAAAATGTCGCGGAGGTATTGCCATTGATAATTT
>DASQTN010000399.1:0-2751 GCA_035641895.1 Chryseolinea sp.
CGGCGGCACAACTGCCCACCTCGATCTGTGCGCCATCCTTTCCAAAATCTGCGATCATGGTGTTATAGGGATTATCCATCAACGTATTGAGGTGGGCAGTTGTGCCGCCGGTGGTTCCAAAACACAAACTTTTTGCCTCGAGCACAACACATTTTTTTCCGGCTTTCTGTAGCTGCAATGCGAGCGTAATACCGGTTATTCCACCTCCTACGATGGCGACATCAAAAACAGTGTTATTGAATTGGTTCGAGCGCGGTACATATGAATTCGCGGATTCCTGCCACAAACTGAACCGATTTCCATCTCTGGCTATCATATATCAGGGGTTATAGAGTTGAAATATGAAAGGGGAAATCAATTTCCTTGCCACCCCCCCAATTAATGAAGAAAACCTAAGTTTTTCCGAGTAATACCCGTGGCGGGAAAATTTTTACACATGGATTTAGGCTATACTGGAAATAAATTTCAACATGCCAGGTTTCCTGGCTAATACTTTTTATTTCCGCGTTCACCTCTTTCTATGGTCTTCGTGATATCGGAGACAATGTCATCTAATTTGCCGGTTGAATCCAACAGATGAGGCATTATGCTCTTTGCTTCCTCGTCTAATGAAGTTTTCTTTAATAAATTTACAAGTCCGAGGATGCTTGCGACCGGACTTCGAAGTTTATGAGCATTTATAAATGCGTACTCCTCGAGTGCTTTGTTTTTCTTTTCTAACTCCTTTGTACGTTCAAGTACAATTTTTTCTAGGTTTTCGTTAATGACACGAATCTCCTCTCCCTGAGAAATTATTTCTTCATTCTGTGCCTGAATTTCTTCATTGCTTTCCTGCAGCGCCAGCCTCGCCTTTATTTCTTTAACGATAAGCTTATAACGTGCTCTTATAAGGACTATCATAAATATCGCAACGACAAACAGCAGCACACCGCCCTGAACAAGGAACTGATCGAGATCTAGTCCCTTGTTGGCATTAAGAAAAAATGCTGTCGCAACCATTGAAATCAAAACCATTATTATCGAGTACTTGAGCTCCCAAAGCAAGAACATCGAAGCACCAATTAATAACGCGATATAGTTAAGATTATGTCCTATAATATCTTCGTTGCCGATCAGGCTATAAGTATAGGAATTCTGCAAGGAGATCAATAGAAAGGTGACCGCGACAATAAAATACGAAGGGAGATGTAGCCGCTTCCGAAAAAGCAACAATGAGAGTACGATAACAGAAATTCCAAGTCGAACGAATAACAGCTCCTTCCAGCTTTCTGGAATATTGATGTAGTCAGTAAAAGCAAAAACGGGATCAAAGATGATAGCAACCCATGCCGCAATCAGATGATAAGCGGAGGAGGTCCTTTCTAATTCGGCTTGCAACGATTCAACCTTGACTTGAAAAATCAAATCATTCTCACCAGCCTTCTTTATCATAAAGTATTTACCTCGCTTAAAAATACAATAAGCATTAGTACATACGAATGAATAAGCGATTTGAATCTAGGTTTTTTCGCGCGCAGCAACCAAAAATTCTAATAACCCAGGCTGAATTTGGATTTTAACATCGGCTGGATCGTCCAGTACAATATGTTCGTCATCGACGTGAAGCGCTGTGCCTTCCCAATAAATCTGAAGTTTTTTTGCTTTCAGGACAGTAAAAAAAGGGTCTTCTTTTTTTCCCTCCAATTTCCCTTTTACATATTTGGCAAAGTCTTCACGCTGTGCCTCGCTAATCAATACAACTTCAAATGAACCATCCCCGGGGTCGGCAAATGGAGCGAGGTGAAGGTTCGGACCGATAGAGCTGGTATTCATTATTTCCACCAATAAAAATTTGCCCGTATAGTCTTCTCCATCGACGTTAAGCCTGCAGAGCTTAGTTTTATAGTTTAAAATAATTCCGTGAAGCAGTTGTAATGCCGTCTTAATTTTCTGTTCGGGATTTTCGAATAGACTTTTATCCAATTTTCTCATTTCCTTCATCAACCTCGGAAATACCCCATGCCCATAGCTCTCAATAAAAAATTTGTTTTTCTTGATACCGTCAATCCGTCCTACATCATATTTTTTTAATTCATGAAGTTTCCAACTTTTAATTATTTCCGCCGCTCCTCCTGCAATACCCAAGGTCCTCGCGATATTATTCGCTGTTCCAAATGGTAAAAGTGCGATCGGAAGCTTTTTATCTATGAGTTTCCGGTCCAAAAGTTCTCCTGCAAGTTTGCGAACCGTTCCATCTCCTCCTGCCACAATGACAAAGTCGATGTCTTCTGACTCAATTTTGTCCCAATCCTTTTTCTCCCATCCTTTTTCCTTTGTGGATAAATAGCCACACCTGTAGCCTTCCGCCTCAAGCACAGCGATTAAATCTTTATCCGAATTGTCCCCGTCCCCGGCATTTGGGTTATGTAAAACCTTTGCAACTTTCATTTATGTGATTTTTTAATTCAAGTTAGCAATTACATTGCCCAGTTATTTTAATGGCATGAAAATGTACTAATGCGTGGTATGAAAATATTAGTAACAAACGACGATGGAATTTACAGTCCTGGAATAGCTGCGCTAGCGAGAATTGCCTCACGCTTTGGTGAAGTGAGGGTTGTCGCTCCGGATGTGGAGCAATCTTCCATGGGCCATGCGATAACTGCTTCGCGGCCCCTTTTTTATAAGAAGTCGCCGATAAACTTTGAAGGACTTGAAGCATATCGCGTGAATGGTACTCCGGCTGATTGCGTCGCCCTGGGATCACATCTT
>DASQTN010000400.1:0-10463 GCA_035641895.1 Chryseolinea sp.
TCAGTAACATTGTCGAGCACAAATTCGTCGAGCAACAGTTGGCCGTAGAAAGAAATTTTCCGCGCCGCATTCCATTTAAAATCTAAACCAAGCAAAACATTGTCACTGCTGCCGTTCTGCTGTTCAATCGCCCGGTAGAAAATAATAGGATTCAGGTAATCCAATCTGAAGTGGTCCGTTCCGGTTGAATCATCGGAACTGAAAATAACCGCCTCATAAACACCGATATTTAATTTTTTACCAATATTAATACTGAGGTGGTGGAGGGCATTGAATTTATTAGGGTAGCCGCCTTGCTGGTCCTTTAGGCCGCCTTTGCTCCCTGTAACATCTGCAGTCATCTGATTAACGACAAATAAATAGTTGATCTTCCAAACATTGACGTTTCCCTTGATAAACCAGGCGGGGGGCGCGAAGTCGGAAAACACCAAAGAACGGTAGCCATTGCCGATAAAGAACCTGTCATGCCCAAACTGCATATTGATGTGTTTGGTAGCTTCAAAGGTGATGTAGCCCCGGGCTTGGAGGAAATCCACACCCTTTCCTTCCTTAAACTCTTTCCAAAAGCCTTCATGAGGAATTACAGGGTACTCGTCCATCTGATCCCAGACGTACGAAGGTAAAACGGCTTGATTATCGGTCAGATAACTGTAAAAACCGACTTTTTTATCAACCATACCACGAACTTCGACTCCGCGCGTGTTAATGAGCAATGCGTCATCCCTGCGCGAGTCATTTCCATATCCAAGGTAAATAACCGGGTTGATGTGAAGATCAAAGTCTTTGGTATCCACATGGTATAGATCTGATTTCGTTCTGTAAAATGCTTTAAGGATGGGCTTTTTGCTGGTATTTGTTTCTGGCCGGGCCCATTCCCAGTTGTCATTGCGAAGGTACTCCAGGTTAAAGTTGTCTGCCCGTGAAGTAAACATTCCCATAGTCGATAGCGAATCAGTATAGGCCACAATCTCAGATCGCTTATAAGGCTTGATCGCCGTAAATATTTGCGGCATGATCCTTCCTGTCTTTATCTCATACCGATCAATGGTGTGATAATAATCTTCATTGAGTGGAGCGTAATTGCTTTGGGCTGCGAGCCACAGGGGGAAACTGCAAAAAATGGTTACAAACAGTCTTTTCTTCATAAGGGCGAAATTAAAGAGCTCCAAATTAGGAATTTGAGTTAAATGACTTCAATTCTTACAGCTCAGCTGTTGATAAAGCTGAAATGGAAGGTTTCTGAGATTGTGCAGACCAGGTAAAACGGGACACTTAAAAATTAGCAAAAGCTGGCCTTGTAAATCAGCCTTCGCTCCTTATCTTTGCAGTCCTTTTACAGGAAAAACGAAGAAATTGATATGAAAAAAGGCATTCACCCCGAATACAGAGAAGTAATCTTCTGGGATACTTCAAGTGATACAAAGTTTATAAGCCGTTCTACTTCCAATACAAAGGAGACTGCGAAATGGGAAGACGGTAAGGAATATCCGGTAATTAAGGTCGAAGTAAGCTCAGCTTCTCATCCCTTCTTTACTGGCAAAAAGATGTTTGTCGATACGGCTGGCCGTGTGGAGAAATTCAAGAATAAATATCAGAAGAAAGCATAATTCTTCTTCTTTTCGTGGAGAAAAGTAAAGCCCTGCCTTTGGCGGGGCTTTTTGATTTTATTATGAGACACACGGCACATTTTATTTGTGCAACCCTTCGCGTTTAGAAATTGGCGGTTATTTTTGAGCAATGAATGTTATCCTATTCGATGATCCCACCTTACGGAAGGCGCTTTTTCCTTTTACGTTTACAAGACCTCTTTCCGCAATTCGCGTCGGCATCCTCACGATAGCTGAAAAATGGGAAAAACGTTTGGGAACGGAAGTTTCTTTTAAAACAGAAACTTACCTGCAAAAAAAATATCCCATTGTTTCCACGCTTGATAACTTACTGATCAACGGAGCCGTTTGTCCGGACGACATACTCTTGGACACGGTTAGGGCATTACCCGATGGATATTATTTGGTGAAGGGGACGTTGCTGATCGCTGCCCGCAATCCGGAAGACGAGATGACAACTCAAAATACCATTGAGTACGAAAATCCCTTTACTATAATTGACTATCCCTGGAGGATTTTTCGTGAAAATGCGGCGCAGCTAAAACTGGATTTTAAATTAGTTACGCAGGGAAGAAAATCTGTTCCCATTACTGATAAGTATACCGCCGTATATGGTGAAGACAATATTTTTGTCGAGGAGGGGGTGACAATTCTGGCAGCGGTTTTAAATGCGGAAAGTGGCCCGATCTACCTGGGAAAAGACAGTGTCGTTCAGGAGGGTGTAGTGATTCGCGGTTCATTTGCTCTGGGCGAGAAAGCTCAAATAAATATGGGAGCAAAGATTCGTGGCGATACAACGGTAGGGCCGTACTCAAAGGTAGGCGGCGAAGTGAGCAATTCGGTGTTCTTTGGCAATAGTAATAAGTCACATGACGGTTATTTGGGTAACTCGGTTGTGGGAGAGTGGTGCAACCTGGGCGCCGGCACGAATTCGTCGAACCTGAAAAATAATTACGAACCTGTAAAGTTGTGGAGTCATGCTGAGAATGGATTCAAAACCACGGGTCTTCAATTTTGTGGATTGATGATGGGTGATTATAGCAAGACAGGTATTAGCACGATGTTTAATACGGGTACCGTTGTCGATGTTTGCGCGAATATTTATGGTGGCGGTCTTCCTCCAACGCATATTCCATCTTTCGCCTGGGGTGGTGCTCATGGATTTACCAGGTATAAGATCAATAAAGCACTGGACACGATAAATAAAGTTATGAGCCGCAGGAATGCTGACTTTAGTGAAGATGATAAAGATATTCTTTTATATCTTTTTAAGAATTCTATCGAAGTAAAAGTTTAATATTAAAAAGAGACGCAGTGTTATTCAAATCCATTCCTGGACTTTCGGAAACAAAAAAGCTTCTTGTCGATGCGGTTAAAAACGATCACACGGCGCATGCTCAACTTTTTGTCGGGCCGGGTGGTGCGCTTAATTTGCCGCTTGCATTGGCCTTCGCTACCTACTTGCATTGCCAAAACCGGGGAGCCGCAGACGCCTGTGGTACTTGTTCCGCCTGTTCAAAAAATCTCAAGTTCATTCATCCGGATACCCATTTTGTTTTTCCGTTGAGTAATATAAAGGGGGATAAAGACGAAGAGCGTTTCAAAGCTGATATTATGAAGTCGTGGCGCGCTTTTTTATTGGAGCAGCCCTTTGGTAATCTGAATGACTGGACAACGTTCTATGGCGGCGAGGATAAACAGGCCCTTATCTCTAGGGAGGAAAGTCGGGAGATCATAAAAACGCTTTCATTAAAACCGTTTGAGAGTCCTTACAAAGTGATGATCATTTGGCAGCCGGAGCTAATGCATCCTTCCGCCGCTAATGGAATTTTGAAAATTTTAGAAGAGCCCGCGGCCCATACTTATTTTATTTTGGTTACCAATTCTGTCGAAACGCTGCTGCCAACAATAATATCCCGTACTCAAATTATTTCAGTCCCTTTGCTGGAGAATAGCGTAATTGAAGAGCAGCTGATAATGCGCGGCGCAGATCAAACCAAGGCAAGAAAAACGGCGCATTTAGCGACCGGCGATCTAAATGAAGCCTTGAAACTTTTGGATAGCGTGGAAGATGATAATTCGAGTCGATTTATCGAATGGATGAGGGCTTGTTTTAAAAAAAGTTATACTACTTTAGTAAACCTTTCGGAAAACTACCATGCGCTCGACAAACTTAGCCAAAAGAGTTTGATGACTTACAGCATGAATGCCTTACGGGAAACGTTGCTCGCTCTTTCTGGTGCTCACACCATAAACCGCTTGCAAGGTGAAGAACTTAAGTTTGTGCAGGACTTCAGCAAAGTTATGAGTATCGAAAAAATTGATAAGTCATTTGTGCTGATGAACGAAGCAAGTTACCATTTGGAAAGAAATGGTAGCCCGAAAATGATTTTTTTAGATCTATCTCTCAAACTTTCAAAAATCATCAACCCATGACTAAAGTTTTTCGTATCGGGACGCGCGGTAGTAAACTCGCCTTATGGCAAGCAGAACATGTAGCGAGCTTAATCAGGCCATCAGGATACGACACCGAAATTGTTCCCATAGAAACGCGTGGTGACAAAATATTGAATGTGAGCATTGCTAAAATCGGGAGCAAGGGTGTTTTTACAGAAGAGATTGAAGAGAAACTTTTGGATGGCTCGATTGATATCGCTGTTCATAGCGCAAAAGATCTTGCCTCAGAGCTTAATGATGCGCTGGAACTGGTCGCTTTTACGGAGCGGGAACCTGCCAACGACGTGCTTCTCAGTACTAACAAAAACATTAGTCTTCAAAATGCGAATATCAAGATTGGAACGTCATCCACCCGTAGGGTTGCTTTTTTGAAGCATTTTTATCCGTCGATCGAACCGGTTAACATTCGTGGTAATTTGCAAACGCGCCTGACTAAATTACAAAATGGCGACTGTGAGGGGCTATTGCTTGCTTATGCCGGCGTACACCGCATGGGTTATGATGACCTTATTGTGGAAAAAATTGAAACAAGCTACTTTGTACCGCCGGTAGGTCAGGGTAGTATTGCCATTGAATGCCACAAAAAATTAAACTTTGTAAAAAAAGAAATTCTTCAGCGTTGGGTGAATCATTTGCCAACGGAAATATGCATTCGCGCCGAGCGGGCATTCCTTAAAGCCATGCATGGAGGATGTAGCGTACCGGTGTTCGGATATGCGCATTTCGAAGGGCCATTGGTGACCTTAAAGGGCGGCGTCATATCATTGGATGGTCAACAGGTAATAAAATCCAAGCGCAGTAGTACTGTAGAAGATGTGAAGGAATTAGGTGAATCCGTTGCACAAGAAGTCCTTTCAAAAGGCGGCGCTGAAATCCTCAAAGATATCAGGAGTTTAAAATTTCAGGTTTAAGAATCCATCGCCGATTATCCGTGGTCGCATTGCGTGATGTTTTGTTTCCACCTTTGCACCCGGATTCATTATCTTCGCACTTTAATCGTGAATTATGAGGAGAATTACTTTCATCTTTTTGATCTGTGTGTTCATTATATCAGGATGCGCGCAAAATAAGGACTACGTTGTTACCATTAAAACCAGCCATGGCGACATGGTTGCCATTCTGTATGATGAGACACCAAAGCACAAAGAAAATTTTATCAAGCTTGCAAAAGAACACTTTTTTGACAGCACCTTGTTTCACAGAGTGATCGAAGGATTTATGATTCAGGGAGGAGATCCCGATTCTAAAAAGGCACAGCCTGGCCTGCCGTTGGGCAGGGGCGGACCGGGCTATACCATAGATGCTGAATTCAATCCAAAATTTTTCCACGAGCGTGGCGCGCTTTCTGCGGCCCGACTGGGCGATCAGCAAAATCCCACAAAGGCTTCCAGCGGTAGTCAGTTTTATATCGTTCAAGGTACTGTCATGAGCGAAGAAGAATTAAAGACCGATCAGATGAAGCTCAATCAGGCGATGCAACAATTTTTTCAGAATCCTGAGAATAAACCTGCGTATGACTCAATCGTTGCAGTTTATCAATCTGGCGATATGAAAGCTTATCAAGATTTTATGATACGTTTAAAACCTCGTGTAGAGAAGGCGACCGGTACGAGTATGTCAAAAGAGGTTGCGCCTGAAATTTTAAAAGCCTACACCACGGTTGGAGGCGCACCGAGTTTGGATGGAGAATATACTGTTTTTGGCAAAGTCATAAAAGGCATTGAAGTTGTCGATAAGATTGCGGCTGTGACCAAAGGTCCGGGTGACAGGCCGCTGCAAGACATAGCGATGACGGTAACGGTGGAGGAGATGCCGAAAAAGAAAATTGAACAGCTTTACGGTTACAAGTATCCCCAAAAATAAACTACTCTTCATGAAGATACTTGTTACCGGATCCAACGGTTTGCTGGGTCAGAAACTTACCGAATTATTAGAGAGCGACGCCTCTGTCGAGTTGATTGCCACAGCAACGAGGCCTGCAGCGATTCCTGTTAACCGGGGTAAATTTTTTTTACTGGATATTACTAATGCCGGCTCAGTCAACCAAATCATGGACGATGTCAAGCCCGACGTTATTATTAACACGGCAGCGATGACACAGGTCGATCAATGTGAGACGCAACGGGAGGTATGCTGGCAAACTAATGTAACAGCAGTTGAAAATCTTGTGGTTGCAGCGAAAAGAAATAATAGTCACCTCGTTCATGTTTCTACTGACTTCATATTTGACGGTACAAAGGAACTGCTTGATGAAAATGCTGTTCCCAATCCCGTAAATTTTTATGGAGATAGCAAACTGGCTGGAGAAAAAGTCATTTTAGGAAGTGATATTTCATGGAGCATTCTTCGCACGGTACTCGTTTTTGGGGTTACCCGAGATATGAGTAGATCAAACATTGTGCTGTGGGTAAAGAAAAGTCTTGAGCAAGGAAAGACGATTCAAGTTGTAAACGATCAATGGAGAACACCTACGCTGGCCGAAGATCTGGCCATGGGATGTTATCTGGCCGCTAAGAAAAAGGCCAAAGGCATTTACAATATTTCAGGAAAGGATTATTTGTCAGCGTATGATATTGCAATCCGTACCGCCGAATTTTTTCGACTGGACAAATCGCTGATTAAGGAAACTGATTCCACTCAATTTACGCAGCCAGCACGTAGGCCACTCCGCACGGGTTTCGAAATAGATAAGGCAAGAAAAGAATTAGGGTATGAGCCTCGATCATTCGAAGAGGGACTGGAGGTATTATCGTTACAATTAGCGCACGCTTAGCATGCCGCTCAACTTACTTTGTTAGATTTTTTCTGCTGGATAGCCAAATAGTATAGCGGAATTCCTATAAGCGTTATAATCAAGCCTGGCCAGGTAAACTCGGGTTTGTAAATGATCAGCAAAATACAAAACGTGGTTCCCATTACGATGTAAATGATGGGAAGCAACGGATACCCAAATGCTTTATACGGTCGTTCAGCATCTGGTCTTTTCTTACGCAAAATGAAAATGCCGGCAATTGTCAACGTGTAGAAGATGACCACGACCAGAGAGATCATGTCCAGCAGATTTCCATATCCGCCGCTTAAGCATAGGAGACAAGCCACGATGCATTGCGCCCACAGCGCCCATTCCGGTACAGCATTTTTATTCAAAGCGCCCGCTTTCTTGAAGAACAGTCCATCATTTGCCATCGTATAATATACGCGAGCGCCAGCCAGGATCAGACCGTTGTTACATCCGAAAGTCGAAATCATAATGAGGATCGCGATTACGTATTTTCCACTCTCACCAAAAATTTGATTGGCTGCTGAGATGGCCAAGCGATCCCCTTCCGGAAATGCGATACCATTCATCGGAAGGACTTTTATGTACATTAAGTTTGCCGCCACATATAAAATTGTTACCATCAGCGTTCCGAGGAACAGACTCAGGCCGATATTGCGTTTTGGGTTTTTAATTTCGCCTGCAATAAAGGTGACGTTGTTCCAAGCGTCGCTGCTAAACAGCGAGCCAGTCATGGCAGCTGCAATCGCTCCTAACAAAGTGATCCCGGTAATTTCTTTCCATCCCGTCGGAATTTTTCCGTTAGCATCGACGCCAAGATCCTGCACTGCCTGAAAACCATTTTGCCAGTTCGATGACCAAAAACTCTCCTTCACCAGGATAAAACCGAATAGGATCAATCCAAACAACGCAATCAATTTCGATACCGTAAAAGTTGTTTGGATAATCTTCCCTTCTTTAATACCTCTTGTGTTGACGTAGGTGAGAAATATAATTAGCAGGATAGCTGAGATCTGTGCAGCGGAGATCTGGGTAAACCCAATATCCAATACTTTGTTGGCCTCGCTCATCGAGGGAAATATGTATGCGGAAAATCGGGCGAACGCGACCCCAACAGCAGCGATCGTGGCGGTTTGAATTACAGCGAAAAAGCTCCATCCGTATAAAAATGCAATCAACGGATTATACGCTTCCTTAAGATATACATACTGCCCACCTGCCTTCGGAAACATCCCACTTAATTCTCCGTAGCTCACCGCAGCAATGATGGTCATGAAGCCTGTAATCAGCCAGACAGTAATTAACCACCCAGGGCTTCCTACATTTCGAACAATATCTGCGCTTACGATAAATATTCCGGAGCCTATCATAGACCCTGCTACCACCATGGTGGCATCCCATAATCCGAGTACGGGCTTAAACTTTCCTTCAGTCATGAATTGAACGATTCAGGATTTGAATATAAGGAAAGAAATTACAAATGGGTTATTATAGCGAATTAACCGGTGATCCCCATTGAAGGACAAACTTTCGTTAACAGAAAAATTCTAAGAAATTCAGCTAACGTCTGCCGGTATTTTATTTGGGATTTGGATTTCAAACGTTGTCCCTACACCATGTTCGGATTGGACGCTTATCCTGCCTTCTAGCTTTTGGACGGTTTCGCTCACGATATAGAGTCCAAGACCCGCTCCCTCACTTTTTTCCGTAGCTCTATAGAACATGTTAAAGATTTTTGGAAGGAAATCTTCGGCGACCCCAATACCGTTGTCCTGTACCCGTGCCGTTAAGAAGTTTTTATCTATATGAATGTCGAAGTGTACGAAGTTGCGCGCTTTTTTCGAATCACGGTATTTAATGGAATTTGACAGCAGGTTGTTAAAGATAACCAGCAAGCGATATGCATCTGAAAAGAAAGGGCTTTGTTCGATAATGTTGGTCGTTTTCGCAACGCTTTCTGACCCTTCCATGTACTGCAGCCGTTCAATGCTGTCATCGATTATTTCGCGAATATTGATCTGTTTGATTTCGATATCCTTTCTTGCGTTCCGCGAATAGTCGAGAATTTCTTTTAAAGTATTGTCGAGTTTTTGAATACTATGCTCCATCATTTCGAAATACTGATTTAGCTCCTCTCTTGTATCATTCATCTTAGCAAGGTTCAGCAAGCCGAGGACCGACATGAGCGGTGCTCGCAAATTGTGCGAGACACTATAAACGAAACTATCTAATTCCCGGTTTATTTTCACCAGCTCATCGTTTTGGTCGCGGATTGCTTTGTCCGACTCCTGGCGCTCCTTTTCAAGCTGCTTTTGTTTTAAAGCATTGATGATGGCGTTGGGAAGGCGAATAAGGTTTGATTTCAACACGTAATCATCCGCACCTTCTTTCAAAGAAGTGACAGCAAATTCTTCCGAGACCGATCCGGTCACCAGGATAAACGGTATCGTAACGCCTAAACGTCTGCAGAGTTTTATTGCTTCAAAGGAGTCGAATTGGGGTAAGCTATGATCGGAAAGGATAACGTCAGCTTGATACGTCCTCAACGCTTCGAGAAAGTCAGCTTTGCTATCGACGCGCATCGTTTCAAAACGCAAGCCGCCTTTTCGTAACTCTCTTTCAATAAGACCTACGTCATCTTGAATATCTTCCAGGACTAAAATTTTCAGCGGTTCGTTCATCGGTTACCAATTAATCGCCACTATGGGACTATCATCGCGGCGGTTGATTGAGAAGTAACCAAAATAATCCCAACTGAGCAACGGCCTCCACGAATTTTTCAAATTCAACCGGCTTCACAACGTAAGCATTCACACCAAGTTTATACGATTCAATAACGTCACGTTCTTCTTTGGAGGATGTAAGCACAACTACCGGTATTATTTTTTTCTGATCGTCGTTTTTAATTTTATTTAAAACTTCTATTCCATCGATTTTCGGCATTTTGAGATCGAGTAAAATAAGCCTCGGAATATTGTTACTTCCTTCAGCAAACAAGAAATCCAAAGCTGCTTCACCATCTTGCAAATGGACCAGGTTGCTAGCGAGATTGTGTTTGCGTAACACCCTGATGGTTAGTTCAGCATCCTCAGCATTATCTTCTATTAAAAGGACTTCGACGGGTATATTGTTTATCATTGGCTTACATTTTGAGATGGGATAAAAAAGAAAAAAGTCGCCCCTTCATTTATGCGACCTTCAGCCCAAATTTTTCCTCCATGCCGGGTAATGATGCGGTGAACCAGTGCCAATCCAACGCCTGTACCATCGAATTCCTCAATTTTGTGTAATCGTTGGAACACTCCAAAAAGTTTGTCGGCGTATTTCATATCAAAGCCAACACCATTATCCTGAATATAATAGACAACTTGGTTGTTTTCATTTTTGCATCCTATTTCGATACGTGAAACTTCCTGTCTCCTGGAATATTTCAATGCATTGGAGATGAGATTGATCCAAAGCTGCCTCATCATACTCAGATCGCCCTGAGCTTCGTTTAAAGGCTTTACTTTAAACTCGATTTTGCGATTCAGTTCATGCGAGAGTAATTCTCTTCGAACGTTGGCCACCAATGCACTCATGTCAAGTGTGGTTCTGTCAAGTTCTTTTCGTCCCATCCG
>DASQTN010000401.1:0-2103 GCA_035641895.1 Chryseolinea sp.
GCAATTAAATGCATAATTGAATTTGATTGATGAATCAATATCCTTTAGGGCATCTGCAAAAAGTTCTGTGTCGTCCTTATCATCATCCACTAAAAGGAAGTTTTTAATCAGGAAGTATCGTTAACTCAAACTGCTCAATTAGTAAGGATTACCAAGATATCAGTACCGGATACCTAACGCTCATTAGAAACAACCAACTCGGGAAAAGGTTTAATTTCCTATCGCGATCTCCTGTTTAAGCGTAAATAAAGCGTATGTAGCCTGCGTTGCTTTCGGTGATTGCAAACAAATTGCGGAAAAGTGATCAAGTTAATGTGCCGATTAAAAAGATACTATTCTGCTTCCGAACTTTTGCCTGATGTGAAGGATATGAAATTTTTTCGTGTAGGATCTACTGACCGGTACCTAAATCCTGAAACGCTGATGTTCGATACGCCGTATCACCTCATTAAAAAAGGAGTGGATCTTAGAACAGAACTAATGATCGAAGATATAAAGCTCGCGTTGCAAACCACAATCCCGTCCCGAAGACACATGTGATAAAAAAAGATTTTGTTAGACAGCGATAAAAAAAATTTAGCGCAGACTTAGAAATTGAAATAGATGTCAGTCGAGTTCAACCTTCGCCATTTGTTTGCATAGGATGAGTGGCCTGGAGCGAATCAAAACTTTAAAACTGTCTTTGCATATGACGGCCAGCTCCTGCCACATAAGCACCAACTTTGTCTACAAAGTCTTTATAAGTAGCTTGCAATCCCTCTCTTAAGTTAGTTTGATGATAAAATCCAAGTTGGTGCAATCTCGAAGAATCCATTAATTTTCTGGGAGTACCGTCCGGTTTTGTTGTATCAAAGGCAATATCGCCCTTGAACCCCACTACTTCCGCAATGAGCTTCGCGAGATCCAAAATTGTTATTTCCTCACCGGTGCCAACATTTATGATTTCAGGTTCGTCATATTCTTCCATTAAAAAAAAGCAAGCGGCCCCCAGGTCGTCGGCGAACATGAATTCTCGAAGCGGTGTGCCAGTTCCCCAAATCACAACCTCATCTAAGTTATTTTCTTTCGCCATGTGGAATCTGCGGAGTAATGCCGGAAGCACGTGTGAATTTTCCGGATCATAGTTATCGCCAATGCCATACAAGTTGGTGGGCATAATTGAAATGAAACGACGTCCGTGCTGTTTATGGAATGCCTGGCAAAGTTTTATACCCGCGATTTTAGCAATCGCATAGGCCTCGTTGGTTGGCTCGAGATATCCGTCAAGCAGACTTTTTTCCTGAATGGGCTGAGGAGCAAATTTCGGATAGATACAAGAAGAGCCTAGGAACAGCAATTTCTTTACATCATACCGAAATGAAGCCTCGATTACATTGTTTTGAATCATGAGGTTGTCCTGAAGAAATTCAACAGGAAAATTATTATTTGCTAAAATGCCGCCCACCTTGGCAGCGGCTAGAAAGACATATTCGGGCCGATGTGTTGAAAAAAAATTATTCACAGCATTTGCGTTGCGCAAATCGAGTTCAAATGACGTGGCAAGGCAAAAGTTAGTATAACCAGCTTTCACGAGTGTACGATAAATCGCTGAACCAACCATACCTCGATGACCGGCGATGTATATTTTTGCATTTCTTTTCATTTCTTCGGAATAAAGGGAGGTTATCGATTGCGAATATTATCCGTATATGTTGAGATATTATTCTTATATCATTGTCCTTTTTATAACAGTGTCATTGGTGAAATTGTTATTTCACGTTATTATGAATGTCATTATCGTTGCCTTGTTATTTAAAATCAAGTAGTTAGCAACCGGCAAATTATTTTGTGCAAACGTTTTCCAAGAAAATATTTCAGGCCGGCTTAATACGCTTCTGCTTCGAATTCAGAGGGGGCCATCATGATAAACGGAAGGCTTCCCCTTCTTGGATTTAATTTAAGGTAATGGGCAGATGCATATTCGGTCTATAGAATGACATTTCTTTATCGAGTAAAAACAAGTCTGGGCGTTCAAATTGACATTGTTTAAAATCGCAGACCCACATGATAGCAAACGAGGCTGTAACGCCTTTTGAAAAAAAGTTTTTTTAATAGAATCGCAGG
>DASQTN010000402.1:0-5743 GCA_035641895.1 Chryseolinea sp.
TGTGCCAGCAAAATGTCGACATGAACTAGTACAAAAAAAAAGAATAGAATTTTTTTCATTTTACGGGAAAAGTGTTGCAGAAGTAAGTTGACGGATTGTGCCGCAGCCGTCTGATTGATGAAGTATGAAAACGGATTTGCACGAACTAATTTCTAAATTAATTTCTTGGGGCGATTTTTACATTCTTGCCAGATTTCGTCAAGGTTACTCACCAGTAAACATTTCCCGTAATTCGACCATCTTTTTATTGCTCGTGTCAAGATCTATTAAGCCGCTTCTCGGACGGTCCAAGTCTACGATATTAAAGACCGTTGACGAAAGCATAATGGCAAAGCCCATGACTACCACCCAGTCAATTTTTGCTTTCGTATCATATCCCAAAAGAAAAGCCGCACAGAAGCAAAGGATGAAAAGAAAATACATAATCGAATCGGGAACTGTCGCTTGACCAGCCGCTAATCGGGTTGTCGTAATATCGATCATAGCGTTCAAGGCTGGGAGCATTTGAGAGGCTATTGTAATACTGGTATTTTCTTGCGCGTAAACCGCTGCGATTGACCACACCTTTTTGCCGATTTTGTCTGCATTACTATAGGCGGCGAAGGCTTTTTCCAAATTCATGTGTGCTTCATAAAAAGCAATTCGCGCATCTAAATAGTCTTTCAGGTTACCTCGAAGTACGCGTCGAATGCTATCAGGGTAAATTTCCGTTCGTAAAACGACGGTCCCGATAGCATTAGCTTCTTCTACAATGCTGCTTCTCCGTGCGTCAAACCTCGCGCTTGCCATACTGAATGTAAATGCGAGAAGCAATCCCAACAGTCCTAACAAAGTTCCATTGATGGCGGCTAGTTCTATTTTGGAATGCTCTGGATTATTTTTGATGGCAATGCTCCGTACACGGTGTCCCACTAAATAGAAAAATATGATCAGTATGAAAATAATGATCGCGACAACGACGACTGGTGTATGTTGAAGTAATGTGAGTTTCAGAACAAATTAATTTAAGGGTTATAATTGTAATCCTATTGCTCGTTTCAGTATAACGGCATAAGCTAAGCTAAGAAATTCAAATCATTTCTGTACTTAAATGATAAAAATATCGGGTAATAGAGATTTGTTCGGACATCGTAACGGCCGACTAGGCCATAGCGGTCAGTTCATTAACATCGCTGCGCCTTCGATCGAAGTCAATTTGCTGTTCTCTTTCTACTTTAAAAACCTTTGTTATTTTTGTCGTCTGCTTTACCGGGAATTTCCATTAGGTTAAATTTTCAGTAAAAAATTACGTCAACCCTTCTAAGCTGATGCACTCATTTTTGAATCTCCGGAAAAACGCATTTGTTGTTATTTTAATTTTGAATTCTGCTGTGTTGTACGCGCAGCAAAATCTGACACTGTGGTACAAACAACCTGCACGCAACTGGAATGAGGCATTGCCCATCGGCAACGGAAGGCTAGGCGCTATGGTTTTTGGCAGTCCACAAGAAGAACTCATTCAGTTGAATGAAGAGACGCTCTGGTCAGGAGGACCCGTAAATATAAATCCGAATCCGCAAGCGCCTCAATACCTGGAAGAAATAAGAACGGCATTATTCAATCAGGAATATCAAAAAGCTGAAGAGTTGTCGAAAAAGATGCAGGGCTTATTCACTGAATCTTACGAGCCGCTGGGTGACTTGATGTTAAAATATAACTTGAACGGTACGCCGACGGATTATTATCGCGATTTGAATATTTCAACCGCTATAGCCACGACCCGGTTTAAGGTCAACGGTATTGAGTACAAGCGTGAATTATTTGTTTCAAAACCGCAGCAGGTAATGATCATTCGGCTCACCGCCAGTCAGAAAGGTGCCTTGAATTTTGAAGTAAGAACATCCAGTCCTTTATACTTTGAAAGCAAAACCATCAGCAGCAATGAAATTGCCATGCAGGGGAAAGCGCCTTCCCATACCGATCCAAGCTACATGCAAACTATGGCGCAGCCCGTCGTTTATAACGATCCGACTGGATGCAAGGGCATGCGCTTTGACCTTCGTGTACGCGTAAAAAACGTTGATGGCAAAGTAGCCAGCATGGATTCTGGCTTACAAGTTAGCGATGCGACGGAGGTTTTATTGTTCGTTTCTGCGGCAACGAGCTACAACGGGTTCGACAAATGTCCAGATAAGGAAGGTAAGGATGAAGGCAAACTCGTGGAACAATACCTGCGTGATGCATGGCCATTAAGCTTTGAACAGCTGACGACAAATCATTTGAACGACTATCAGCAATATTTTAATCGCGTCAATTTAGTTTTGAACGGGAATCCCAAAGTCGATCTTCCAACCGACGAACGTTTAATGCGATATACGAAGGGTGAATCAGATACAGGTCTTGAAGCTTTGTACTTTCAGTTCGGCCGTTATTTGTTGATATCGAGCTCCCGTCCTGGCGGTATCCCGGCCAACTTGCAAGGTATTTGGAATCATCATGTCCGTCCGCCGTGGAGCAGCAATTTTACCACTAACATCAATACAGAAATGAATTACTGGATGGTTGAGTCGTGTAATTTATCAGAGTTACATACACCATTGTTAGACCTCGTGCAGCGCGTCGCCGTTACCGGCAAACAAACGGCGAAAAATTTTTACAATGCCAGAGGATGGGTATTACATCACAACACCGACATCTGGGCTACGACAAATCCTGTGAGCGGAAGTCCGAGTTGGGCGAACTGGCCTTTGGGTGGTGCGTGGCTTTGCCAGCATCTGTGGGAACATTATCAATTTACGGGTGACCTTTCATTCCTGAAAGAAACCGCCTATCCATTGATGAAAGAGGCAGGCAATTTTTGTTTGGACTGGTTAGTCGAAGACAAAAATGGTATGTTGGTAACAGCTCCCTCTACTTCTCCCGAGAACGTATTCATTACAGATAATGGATTTAAGGGTACCGTATCCGTTGCAACAACGATGGATATGTCAATCATACGCGATTTATTTTCAAACCTGATTGCCGCGTCTGAAAAACTTGGTATCGATGAAGAATTCAGGCAAACGTTAAAAGATAAAAAAAACAAACTTTATCCTCTTAAGATTGGTAAGAAAGGCAATCTACAAGAATGGTACCTGGATTGGGAAGATGTTGAGCCAGAGCATCGGCATATCTCCCATCTATTCGGATTATTTCCCGGTAGTGAAATTACTCCTTTGAAAACTCCTGAGTTCGCAAATGCGGCGCGGAAGTCGATGGAACTTCGTGGCGATGGAGGAACGGGATGGTCGAAGGGTTGGAAAATAAATGTTTGGGCGCGCCTACTCGATGGCAATCACGCACATAAATTGATTCGCGAACAATTGACCCTGACGGGAATGGAAGGAACTGATTACAATAAAGGGGGAGGAACCTATCCCAATCTATTTGATGCACATCCGCCGTTTCAAATCGATGGAAATTTTGGCGGAACGTCTGGGATGACGGAGATGCTTTTACAAAGTCATTTACAAGAACTCCATTTGTTACCGGCTTTGCCGGATGAATGGAAAGTAGGAGAGGTAAAGGGATTAAGAGCACGCGGCGGTTTTGAGGTAGATCTCGCGTGGTCGTCTGGTAAGATCACAAGCGCTATTATAAAATCATTAAGTGGTGAATCGTGTACGCTGCGCACAGGAACTCCTATAAAGATCAAAGGCGTAGCAGCAACCTCAAAAAAAACCGATCACGGATATACCACAACGTTCCAGACAAAAAAAGGAAAAGCATACGAAATCAAATCCACGAAGTAAAGTCGCCAACGAACACACCCGAATAGTTTGACATTTTAATCAGTAGCAAAAATTTTTTTTGTTTTTTAAAATGTGAACAAATATTCAGAGCCAGAGAGATACATTTTGTTACGCATCAGCGGATTGAAACTGTCGTGCCGATGGCACTCAATTTCCCGAACATAATTTTCTTCTACCAGACTGCCGCCCCTATCGGGGCTTATTCACCAACTCACTTGCCAGGACTTGAGCGTTGTTTTTAGTTTTCGATCCATAACTTAGGTGAACAAAATATTTTTCGGTTCCACGGGAACGAAATTTGGTGGCAAATCTACGTCCTTATCGGGCTTATTACACGAATGTGTTCTCCAAGCCAAAAACGCAATGCACGGCTGCGCCCCTCCCTTACTTTTTGTAACGTGCGTGTTCAATACTGGGTGTACCTTTGTCATATTACGTGCCTACGGCACTCAACTTTTCTTTTTATGTTTTCTACCAACATTAAATGCCTACGGCATTTGACGCTTGTTGCGCGACATCCATGGCATGACGTACTTGTGATGCACCTAAGTCCTGTAGGGACGTGATAATGGTAAAACAAAAATGCTAGACGAATCGAAGTCCTCGAGGGATGAGATCATAAGTTTGGTTAAGGTCACAAAGGAGGGTGTTGCGTTTTTAATATTGATCCATAAGGCACAAAATCCGGAGCCTAAGATTTCCTAGGACCAAATCACCGTTGATGGCAGAAGGTGGAGAATCAACTTTTATGCGAAAATTTATTTTCGTTGAGGACTCGCAAATTTTGAAAGAGCATTCATGTGTTCTGCAAGCTAAAACTCAATGCGCGGATGCGGGCCTCCCTTACTTTTTTGTTCCTGAGCGTTCAATCCTGGGTGTACCTTTGTCATATTACGTGCCTACGGCACTGAACTTTTCTTTTTATATTTTCTACCAATATTAAATGCCTACGGCATTTGACGCTTGTTGCGCCACATCAATGGCATGACGTACTTGTGATGCACCTAAGTCCTGTAGGGACGTGATAATGGTAGAACAAAATGCTAGACGAATCTAAGTCCCGGAGGGACGACATTTTGGTAGCACATCGAATGTGCGAAGGTCGGGAGTCCCAGAGGGACGACAGTTTTATGCGCCGTTGCATCATGTATCTACGTTATAACCAAGACAGAATCATCCTCCATGCACGCCAAAGCACGTGACCGAAGGAAAATATTTTTAATCTTCCACGGGGTCATTGAAACCTTTATCGTAATTTTACGATTAATAACATTATGGGACTGACTAAGACTGAAGAATTCACGAAAGCGCAGAATGAATTAGCGGTGATTGCGAAAGCGATCGGCCATCCCGCTCGCATTGCGATTCTTCAATTCTTAATCAAATCGAAAACATGTTTCTGTGGTGATATTGTCGATGAGCTGCCTTTATCACAATCGACTGTCTCACAACATTTATCCGAATTAAAAAAAGCCGGACTTATAAAAGGCGATATCGACGGCCCAAGTGTCTGTTACTGCATCGACGAAAAAGCATGGAATAAAGCCGAAAAACTCATCGGAGGCTTATTTGAAAGCTTTAAAAATTCCAATTGCTGCTGAGCTATTTTTTTAACTTAATTAATCGCAATATTACGATAATAAATATGAAAACTGAAACTTCGAATTCCCAAAAAGAACTTGTTAAAGAAAAGTATTCGCAGATTGCAGAGCAAAATGCGGATGCGAGCAAGGCAGGCTGTTGTGGTACAACGGGATGTGGTACCATTGATTGCAATATTATGGCGGATGATTACAGCACGCTAGATGGATATGTTGCAGACGCGGACTTGGGGTTGGGCTGTGGTCTACCAACCGAATTTGCCAAGATCAAAGAAGGTGACACGGTTGTAGATCTGGGTTCGGGCGCCGGCAATGATTGTTTTGTTGCGCGGTCGATTACAGGCGGCACTGGTAAAATTTTTGGAATTGACT